>SYDZ01000191.1 GCA_005801025.1 Actinomycetota bacterium | reverse complement strand
CCCGACAATAGGGAAACGTTGACCGGCAATCAAAACCTCACCGCCTACATCAGACAATCGACGCGGCACCCCATCGGCATAACCAAGTGGGATGGTGGCAATGCGAGTCGCCTCTCGCACCTGATACCGCTGTCCATAGGAGATGCCTTCGCCTGCCGAAACTTTTTTTATAAATGAAACTCGCGACTTGAGGGACAAGGCTTGTCGCAAATTGCTGCACATCGGGTCCATTGAAGTATGAGGGGCGATTCCATACATAGCAATCCCGACACGGACTAGATCGCGATGAGCATCAGCGCGTCGCAGAGTCGCTGCCGAGTTAGCGATATGCACCCAACCAGTTTCAATTCCCGCGAGTCGTAAATTCCCGAGCACAGAATCAAATCTTGCGATCTGCGAATCGGTAAATGACGTGTCATTGTCATCAGCGCTCGCCAGGTGTGTGTACACTCCCCCCAAGACCAGTTCTGGAGCGCGAGCCAAAATCCGTCCCCCAAGTTCAACAGCGTCAGCAGGTTTACAACCCACCCGATTCATACCAGTATCAACTTTGAGATGGACCTCTTGACCAATCACCCCACGGATTCGCGCTTGGTGTTCCAAAGCATCGATGTAGCCCACTGAATACGCCGTTGCTATCAAACCATAAGAAATCATTTCTCCGATTTGGTCAAGTGGCTGTTCAGAAAAAACGAGAATCGGCGCTTCAATCCCAGCGCGCCGTAATTCAACACCCTCTTGTACTAGTGCCACACATAAACCATGAGCTCCAGCTTCCAATGCCGCCTGCGCGACTTGGATCGCCCCATGACCGTAACCGTTTGCTTTGACGACAACCATGATCTTGGCATCGCCGACCAAAGAACTCAGATATGAGACATTGTGACGCACTGCATCAAGATCAACTTCTATCCATGCTGCTCGTGCACTCATCGTTCATCCTGCTTCACCGCGCGTCGGATCTCCGACAAGGCCAACGCAATGAGGTCTAGCAAATCTGAGGCAACTAAACCCTCATCGAAAGAAAATAGAGATGCGGCATGGCCGTGAATCCAGGCTCCACATGCCGCTGCATGGAAGGCCTCAACGCCCTGTGCCATTAAGCCACCGATGATTCCCGCTAAGACATCTCCCGTACCCGCAGTGGCTAATTTTTGGTCGCCGTTTGTCACCATCAGCACCTCTCCAGATGGTTCAGCGATGACAGTCGTCGTGCCCTTGAGCAGGCATACACAGTTTGTATCAATCGCTAGACGGCGAGCACTGGCGATCCGGTCCGGCGAGGGGGCATACCCAAGCAGAGTTTGGTATTCACCATCGTGAGGTGTCAGAACAGTTTCAGCAGAACGAGTACGAATAATATTGCGCGCTCCATCCCCGCCCCATGCCACTGCAAATAATCCGTCGCCGTCAATGACCATTGGTACTTGTGCTTCGGCGATGACACGACGTGTCTCCGATACGGTTCCTTCATCGCGACCTAACCCTGGTCCTACAACCATCGCCTTAAAGCGATACACATCTTCAAGTACATCTTCAGACCAAGAAAATGCACGTAAGGATCGACGTACAACCTCAGTGGGAGTAGTGCGATCACTCACGATCCCCGGAGACGCAAGATGAACAATCCCCGCTCCGCAACGCATGGCCGCGGCCACACTGAGGTTGGCCGCTCCCATCATCCCAGTGCTACCTGCGAGGGCGTATAGACCAGTTTTCCACTTATGAGAATCAAAGGGGCGAGGAGGAATCCAAGCAGAAACATCAGCAAGTTCAACCTCATTGATATCTACATTGCCCATACCAAGGTTGATACCAATATCGATCAGTTCAATGTCACCACTCAAGGCCCGACCGACCCCAAGCAAGAGCCCTGGTTTCAAAGCCACGAAGGTGACGGTGCGCGTAGCTTGCCATGTATCGCCGACCGCCAAACCGGTCAGTCCATCAACACCCGAGGGAATATCAACAGCAAGTACCGGAATGCCGTGAGTCGCGGGTGGGTTCCACTCACCACGAAAGCCAGTTCCGAAGGCTGCATCAATGATCAGATCACTCACGGGAAGTCGTAACGGCATCTGCTGCGCATCAAGCACATGAACCCGCACACCTTGATCAGCCAGCAAGCGCGCTGCCATGCGACCATCAGCACCATTATTTCCCTGACCGACAACGACAACGACGGTACGGCCATACAGGCCGCCCATCATCCGTTTTGCTGTGCGGGCAACTGCCGCTCCAGCCCGACCAATCAATACATCAATCGGCGTACCAGCCGTCACGGTTTCACTGTCTAGGACACGCATCTGCTTGGGAGTAAGAACTGGGCGCATCGAACTATTACTCGCCCGCTGACACGGAATTTGTGGGTGTACCACTAGCGATCACGTAGGCCATCGCTATGGATTCAGTGTGGGTTAATGAAAGATGCCAGTGCGTTATTCCCTGATCTGTCGCTAACTGTTGGGCGCGTCCCACGACTAACAAATCTGGCTGACCTGATGACGCTCGACAGACTGACACATCGTGAAAATCAAATGCTCCAAGACCCACTCCGAGTGCTTTCATCACTGCTTCACGGGCCGCGAATCGTGCGGCCAGTGACGCGCTTGGATCGACTTGGGGTTGCACGTAAGACAGTTCATCAGCAGTGAACAAACGGTCTTTCAAACTCGCAGTTCGCTCTAGCGATTGGCGAAAGCGCTCAATCTCCACTGCATCAATACCAATGCCGATAATCACGACTGTTCAATCCGTTCAGTTACGACGAGGCCCGACGCCAGCGGTCGGCCATCTCGCTAATTGGCAAGATCAACAGATCAGCGACCGACATCTCGCCGAGAAGATCATCCCGCATTTCCCCCTCGGTCTCTGACACCCAGTCAACCAAGCGGTCATAACGACTGTCATAACCTTGCAAAACACCGCGCATCACTGCTGCGCTCAATCGCTCCCGGAAACTGACATGCAACAACGTGATGCCTACCGTGCGACCTGACTTCACTTCGGGAATGAATATGACCGTACGACTATCACTACGTCCTCGTGCGACAAGCACTTCGCGTTCACTGGCAACTCGGCGTTTTGTTCCAATGAGCGATGGATTATGTTCAACACGACTTGGCACATCACGCGACAGACCACCGCGATCCACAATTGCTATCGTGGCACTGTTACCGACTGGGTCTCCTGTAATGCTGTAACGCGTGTACCCGATCACAGATTCGACGGCCGGGTCAAGATCCGCTAGAACCTTCAGCGTCCGATAAGCCAGCACGTCACGGCCAGCACCCGTTGCCAGGACCTCTTGCACAAGTGCTCGATCCATGACGCCTTCATCACTGCGACTAATCCCAACAGTCACGGTCTTAGCCTGATGCTTAATCGCATCAATCGGGCGAGTCAGTTCTTCAATGGCGCGGGTCAGCGCCAAGGTGAGATCATCAAGCAGAGCAACGGGGCTACCCACCTTGCCTGTTTCATTCTGATACGCCTCCACTGGAGAAACATCAAGTACAACACGAAACATCGCCGCCAGGCGTACCGCAGTACTGGCTTCTAGATGACCGTCGTAGGTGCCAGCACGTAAAGTTTCATTAAAGTACTCAACGGCGTTGACTAAGCCACTACGAATAACGCGCACGACACTTTCACCATCTGAATTATGTAACACCGCATGCTCAATGACTTCGCGAGCCTGACGCAGTGAGCGAGCCAATTCATCAATCGCTCGCGCTGCCTCGTAGCCGAACAAATGACCAACGACCGCACTCAGAACAAAAGCCAGAGACGGATCAACATCGGGAACATCAATCACCGCAACGGCGCTCGAAAACCGAGACTCGGATGCACTGGCGATGACAATCGGAGTGGCTTTATGCGCACGATAGATAGCAATCTCTTTAGCCACATCATCGGCGTTACTACCCACAAGACCCGAAGCACAGACAAGGATTAAAGGTTCACACGAGAGATCAATGTGCTTCTTATCCTCAGTGATGTCGCAGGAAATACTCTTATAACAAAGTTCACTCAGTTTTATTCGCACTTCATGTGCAGCAATAGCATTCGGACCATTGCCCAAGATTGACCAGTAGCGCTTGGAGGGAGCGTAGCGACGCGCTACATCGGCAATAACAGACCGCGAGGCAATCACTGTGCGCATCGCGTCGGGCAATTCACGCAAGGTTCGCAGAAGATCATGACGTCGCGAGTTTGTCCCTAAACCAGCGGCCACACTGATCGCACACGCCAGTAAAACTCCCGCCGCAACCTGGGCATAAAAAGCCTTTGTGGAAGCCACGCTCATTTCAACATCTCGTCCGTCACTGGTGAACAGCACACCATCAGACTTATCGCACAAGTCGCTGCCACGGCGATTGACGATCGAGATCACGGCTGCGCCACGTGATCTCACCAAATCAACTGTGCGATTGGTATCAGTTGTCGTACCACTTTGACTCACGGCGATAACAAGTGTGTCGCTCATATCCAAGTGCAAATGAAAACCGCTCAGTTCAGTCGCTGTTATCGCAACAACATCAAGACCACCAACACATAATTCATCAAGAACCATTGCACAACTACGGCCTGCGATGGCTGCAGTACCCTGACCAATGACGCGTACCTTACGAATTGTTCCAGATGCGAGTTGATCAAGGATGCTGCTCGGTAATGTGCTCAGACCAAGTGTCACGGCGAAAACACCATCACGCTCAACAATCTTGCCGCGTAAAGTCTTGCGGAAACTCTCCGGCGCTTCACCGATTTCTTTCAGCAAAAAATGTGGAGCATCGCCGCGATTGATGTCCCGAGTGGTGACTTCAGCGACGACTAATTCAGTATTTTGTACTGCCAATTCAGTGCCGTCATAGGCCAGACGAGTGACGCCAGAAATTTCTCCTGCAGAATCACCGTCAAGCACGACGATCTGACCTTGACTATCCGTGAGATGCGCGTTGTTTGCGTTCTCGCCATCAAGACGGAAATACATCGCAGTTTCCTCGACGACGGCATACGGTTCACTGGCCACGATGAACAGATCTTCAGCGAGACCCACACAAAGACCTTGACCGCTGCCTCGTAAAGCGAACATCAAACGATTGGGATTGTCACTTGCCGCCGCAGCGATTGCCACTGAACCTTCAAAAGATGAAACACTGCGCCGAAAAGCCTCAACCGTGTCCCCACAGGTACGGGCGTGCATATTGATCATCGCTGGAATGACCTTGGCGTCAGTTGTGATCTGTCGAGGAAAAGACAAACCGTGAGCGATCCGTAAGTCGCCATGATTATCCACATCGCCGTTCAGTGCCGCTACGACATATGGGTGGCTGGTGACATCGTCGTTTAGGTCACGTTCGCTGTTCACTGGATGAGCGTTGGGCTCACTGATGATCCCCACGCTCGCCCAACGCGTGTGACCGACTAAGGACAAGCGAGCGTTTGGATGAGCGAGTGCCAAGCGCAACAGTTGATCGCTTTGAATAGCACTGCGTAACGCTCGCGTATTATCACCAAGTTCACCGATCTCGGCTGCCGCTTTATAGACGAATGACAAGATGCCGTCAACGAGACGCAGGGAGTGATTTTGAAAGAGCGGATCCTTGGCGCGCGACAAGATAGCCGATTGGACTGCTGGGTCACTGTGCGACAATCCGTGGCCCCACACAAAAACATGCACTCCTGCAGAATCTCGCCCACGTACTTCTAAGCGGTCCAGTGCGGACAACGCCTGCTGAATTGTCAAATATCCGCCAACTGCGGCGATACCGGCCTGACGACCAGCGAGTTCACCTACTAACACAGCCGTGCGTAAACGGTCCTGCCCGATGGCCCACAGCACATCGCGTAAGGCACTCATCGCAGCAGTTGTAGCTTCAAGTTCTTCAGCGCCAACCTCACTTTTTTCTAGAGTGGCCTCCAACTGAGCGACGACACCAGCGACCTGATCAAGTCGGCTTGTGATTGAGGCTGTCAGTTCATGATTGTCAACCAGAGTCAGTACACCTGGTACACCTTTCAGAAGTTCATTCACAATCACCAAGTTCTCGGTGACCCTGCCGATATCGCTTGCGCTTCTGACCGCAGCATCTAAATGGCCAATAATCTCGGCTTGCGTTGGGGGCACTCGCAAGGATGGCCTACTGACGAGAGCGATAATGCCACACATAGAGATCAGGCTACCGAACTACATGCCCACCTACCCATCAGGATTAGGGTTCGACGCACTTTGCCAGAGCCACAGCAAGCAAACGGTCTGCAACCTCGTTGGCTTGTTCCAATGAGTCCGCCTCAACCATGACTCGGATCAGTGGTTCAGTTCCGCTGCATCGCACTAACACCCTGCCATGATCACCTAAATTCGCTTCTTCATGGGCAATCTCAGCCGATAGCAATGCCGCAATATCATTCGGTCGTACAGCAACTTGAACATTTTTGAGTACCTGCGGAAAAGTGTGCAGGGCTTCACTCGCCAACTTGGAAAACCTCAAACCATCCTGCAGACGACGACGCACAAACTGGGCGAGGACAATCGAAGCCAATAATCCATCGCCTGTGGTCGCAAGATCGCGATGAATGATGTGTCCACTTTGTTCGCCACCTAACACAAAGTTTCCAGATTCCATCGCATCAAGGACAGAGCGATCTCCCACTGCTGTGGTCACCACCTTGACTCCCGCATCACGCATCGCTTGATGAAAACCTAGGTTGGCCATCACTGTCACGACCACTGTGTCGTCACTCAAGGTGTTCAACTCGCGTCGATCTGCCACTGACAGTGCGATCAGCCTATCCCCATCGACGATGTGGCCATTTTCGTCCACGGCAATAACACGATCACCATCCCCGTCGTAAGCGAACCCCAGATCAACAGAAACACCAGTACCAGTACCACTGATGAACTCACACAAACCCTGCGGGAAGGTCGCCCCACAACCATCGTTGATATTTGTTCCATTCGGTGCATCATTCATAACGATCACATCCGCGCCCAAGCGACGCAACACCAACGATGCAACATTGCTCATAGCCCCATTTGCCGTGTCAATGACAATGCGCAGTCCAGCCAGTGAACCTTCACCAAATAATCCAACTAAGTGTTCAACGTACAGTGAGACAGCATCTGATCGGCGTATCACAACACCAACTTCTCCGTCTGTTGCGGGCGCATCGGATTCTTGACTGAGAAGAAAATGCAACTCCGCTTCGATGCGCTTTTCATCAACGTCGGACAGCTTGCGCCCACCGGCTGCAAAAACTTTAACACCGTTATCAGAAAACTTGTTATGTGAGGCAGTGACCACCACACCTGGAACATTTTCCCGCGCCGAAATCATCGCCACTGCTGGAGTCGGTAAAACTCCAAGTTGTTCAACGCGGACACCCTGTGCAGCAGCCCCAGCAGAAAAAGCTGATTCCAAAACTGGGCCCGAAACTCGCGGATCACGCGCAATGACCAGACGCGAAGAGCCCAGCACATGGGCGACAGCACGACCAAGGGCCAGCACATATTCGGGAGTAATTTCAGATATCGCCACACCACGAACACCATCAGTGCCAAAAGTGGGATAAACAAAGGGCGAAATGTTGGCGCCCGACATGAATAGCTGCGATCAGCGCTTCGTGTACTGACCGGCTTTACGGGCCTTGCGCAGACCGTACTTCTTGCTTTCCTTACGACGTGAATCGCGGGTGAGCAAGCCGGCCTTTTTGAGAGCACCACGGGCATCGGGATCAAGTTCAACGAGTGAACGGGCGAGACCCATGCGCATTGCACCTGACTGACCAGTCACGCCACCACCATGAATGGTTGCGTCAACGTCATACTGTTCCGTCGTGTTCGTGACGCGCAGCGCTTCAACAGCGGCGTTCTGCTGAGTGGCGGTGCAGAAGTACACATTGAGCGGCTTGCCGTTCACAGTATGAGTGCCAGTGCCGGGGCGCACGCGCACGCGAGCTACGGCTTCCTTGCGGCGACCAGTTGTCTGAGTAAGAGGCTTCGTCATTGTGTTGTCCTTGGATCGTCTGCTCAGCGAGCTTTAGAGTGGGCGAATGTGGTTGTCGTTGGATTCTGTGCGCCATGGGGATGCTGTGCGCCGGAATAAACCTTGAGCT
>SYDZ01000190.1 GCA_005801025.1 Actinomycetota bacterium | reverse complement strand
TCCATCGTCCAGCGTGATGCGCCAGATGCCAACCGCGGTCGGGCACTTGCCAACTATTACACGCGTTTCCAATTGATGTGGGTGGGTGCGGGCATCATTCCGGTTCTGCTTGAACTCCGTGGAGTGATCGGTTTTAGCATCGTGTCTGGAATCGGATTTTTGGGTTCTGCTGTGTATTGGTGGGGGCTGCGACAACTTGCCATAGGTGGCATTGATGCCTCAATGGTATCTCACTTACGCAAGTGGTTTACTCGCTTGCGCTGATTTCCAAACGAGCCAGCCATAGTCCCGGGGCATCAAGTTCGGCTGGTGTGGGCAGATTTATTGCTGAGACATAGAGCGGTTGCAAGCCATCATGACCGACACGGTCAATCACCCCTTGCACAAATGATTTACCGCGCTCAACTTGCTGGCGATTGATGTGCACACCGAGAAGTTTTTCCACAAAGACGGTTTCTTCGCCTGCTTGCACACGTTGTCTGCGAGCGGCTTCGGCAATGCGTGCTGGATTACCGAGGACTTTCGAGCCAACGGCGTCGGTCATATGATCCGACCAACCAATGATCAAACCCAAGAGAGCATCAAGACGTGGCTGTAAGTTGAGTTGCTCGTTTGAGCGCACGGCACCGAGTAGCAGTTCTGGGTCCCCGAGAATCTTTTGCAGCGAAGCCATCATGTCGCTGGGGTCGCTACTTTCAAGAGTTGACATCTTGTCGGTGATTGCGCTGGAGTCCGGGCGAAACGCTGCAATATACGATTGCACCAAATCAGTTACTGCGGTTCGAATGTGCTCAAGACCGTACAGTTGATGAATCACTAATTCGTGAATCAGAGTCCACATGCGGACATCTTCAAGCGGTAGGTCCCACTGCGAAGCGAAGGTATCAACATTCTTGGAAACGATGGCGATTTCCTGACCGACTGGTCGCGGAAGAGGTAAGTCGTATTGACCGAGGGACTTCTTGGCCAGGTGACCGACCATTGAGCCCACAGTCATTCCCATTGTCATCGGGGCGATCATGCCGGTGATACCGGCAAACATGGCAGCAAAAGGATCTTTTTGTTGCTCAGAATCTTGCGCTTCTGCATTGTTGCTGCCAAGAGCCGCGGCGAGGTTGGTGAATAAGGGTCGGTAATCATCAAGTGTCCGTTGAGCCCATGTCCCAGGAGTCATGATGATTGGGTTGACTGTGGATGCATCGGAAACATCGCCCAATTCCGTGATCAAAAAAACTTGCATCCCAGCAATGCGCGCCAAATTGGCATAGTCGATGCGCGCAAGTGGATCAACATTAGGTTCGGCTTCACCATTGGTGGCAGTCATTGAGGCCACTTGCTGAGCGGTCTCCCATTGAATGGGTCCCGTGTGCGAGAACATTTTCATCATGTCTCCGAAAAGTGGCATTCCCTCAAACATCTTCCCGAAAATGTTGGCTGGATTATCAGAGGACGAGTTTTCATCATCATCTGGGAATCCAAAATCAAAAGGATCAGGTATGTCTCCGGGCACACGGTGAGCCTAGGTCTAAACCATGGGGTTCTCACAGCGGTATTGTTTGCTCTATGTCACGGAACGTCGCCCTCACTCCAAGTTTGGACGAGATTGAAGCACGTCCAGTACAGGTCACCAGAGTTGTTGTCACGGGGGCCTTGTGGCCACTCGGCCGACGAGTCGTGACATTACTCAGTGCAGACCCCGCCTTTGCAGTGACGCAGATCAGTCGCGGTGACGGTGTCATTGAAGACGATGTAGATGTACTCGTTCATTTGGCGCCGGGGGATCACGATGCTCTCGCCGCAGGTGGACGTAGTGCCGTCGTCGGGACCCCAGAACTTCTTGAGGGGGCATCACGATTTGGGGCCTCTCATATCGTGCTGTTGTCCTCGGCCATGGTCTACGGCGCATGGCCCAATAATCCGATTCCGCTTACTGAGGACACCGTTTTGCGTCCTGATTCTGGTTTTGCTTTTGCGCGTCAGTTAGCCATGGGTGAGCAATTAGTTGATGATTGGCGCGATGCTTTTGAAGGCCGCGAGGTGTGCGTCTTGCGACCCGTGCCGGCCATGGCATCAGATGGATCATCAAGTTTGGTTCGCGCCTTGGCAGCGGGTATGGGTGGCCGTCTGGGTGAAGACGATGTGCCAGCACAGTTTTTGCATCTTGATGATCTAGCTGATGCAGTTGTCTTGGCGGTGAAGAAGAGGCTCAATGGTGTGTACAACGTTGCCCCAGATGGGTTTGTGCCAAGTTCGCGAGTGCGTTCCTTGTGGGGTATGGCTCCGCGATTGCGCCTACCTGACCGTCTCAGTGAATCCTTGAGTGATTGGCGTTGGCGATTTCAGCGCGGTCCGATTCCACCCGGTCTTCGTCCTTATGTTCGTTCAACATGGCTGGTGTCAAACGGACGTCTGCGTGCCGAGGGTTGGGCTCCAACGGTGACGAATGAACAAGCCTTCGTGGAGGGGACCAACGCCAAGTGGTGGACGATGTTGACACCAAAGCGCAAGCAGGAAATTTCGCTGAGTGTGATGTCGGTAGCCGTCATCATGATTGTGGTAACGGCGTTGCGATCACTCAGTAAATATCAGCGCCAGCGTTCAGGCGTGAGTTGATGTTCACGGAGTGAGTGCAAGTAGCAGACTCATAACAAGTATCGAACCTGCAATGCACGAAAAGACAACCAGTCCTCGCCCTCGCCGACCGATATCTATGGGTGCATGTGGGCGATCTGTTGTAGCCACAAAACCGAGTTCGGATGGGTGACGCCACTGGCGCTCATGGAGTGGCATTGGCGCCGGAGGGAAGTGCTCAACGGGGTATTGGTCATCAGGGTTATCCGACGGCGACCCGAAGTGATTTTTCATATCCACAAGAGAGGTAGGTTAGTCATGATTTTGCCATCATCGAGCGCGGTCAAGCACTCATGGCGCGCGTAACCGCTACGCTCAGGATGTGCTTGTTCACCAAGATGCTGATGAGTGGTTCGCAATTACTGCCGAGCCTCTATCCATCGGGGATGCCTACGAGTGGGCAGTTCGATCTGACTGTGGGGCAGTTGTGGTGTTCTCTGGAACCGTGAGAGATCACGCTGCTGAAGGAAATGAGATTCGTACCGGCGTGCAGTTTCTAGATTACGAGGCCTACGAGGAAGAAGTTATTCCCCGCTTCAAGGCAATCGCCGTTGAGGCTCGACAACGCTGGTCTACTTTGGGTCGAGTTGCTCTGTTGCATCGCGTGGGACGCATTGAACGCTGTGAGAGTTCTGTGGTGGCAGTTGTTTCGGCGCCCCATCGTCCGGAAGCTTTTGCTGCTGCTCGGTTTATGATTGATGCTCTCAAATCAACTGCTCCGATTTGGAAGCATGAAACATGGGACGGCGGAAGCGACTGGGGTACTCGCGCCTCATCTCTGACAGATGTATCTGTGGTTCCTGATGTTGAGGGGTCAGGTATCTGATGCGCGTTGTCCTGATCGTTGTGATCTTGATTTGTCTTGTGATCTTTGTATTTTTGGTAACAAGTCGTCGTACCCCGATAAGTGACGACAGCGTCAGTGATTTTAATAAGCATCTTGATGCCCTATCGCCTGAGACACGAAAATTTAAAACGGAACCAACGAAAAAAATAGAACTTGAGGATCTATCCGATGGCACGTGACTTAGCGATCGATCTCGGCACCGCCAACACCTTGGTCTATATGAAAGGCAAAGGTATCGTTCTCAACGAACCTTCGGTGATCGCCATGAATCGCCAAACTGGTGAGGTTTTAGCGACGGGTCATGAGGCGTGGCAAATGATTGGCCGCACTCCTGGCTATATTGTCGCTGTTCGCCCACTACGTGGTGGCGCTATTACTGACTTTGATGTCACCGAGCGCATGATTCGGCTTTTATTGCAGCGTGTTGGAGTCAGTCGCTTTACACGCCCAAAGGTTGTTATCTGTGTCCCGTCGGCAATTACTGAAGTTGAACGGCGCGCCGTGACTGATGCGGCTCGTCGAGCCGGAGCGGCGGACGCGCAATTGATTGAGCAACCTATGGCTGCGGCTATAGGCGCCCAATTACCCATTGACGAACCGATCGGAAACATGATCATTGACATCGGTGGCGGTACGAGTGAAACGGCGGTTATCAGTCTTGGTGGCATCGTGGCCTTGGAAGCGGTCCGAGTCGGTAGTTTTGATATTGACGTCGCTATTCAAAACTATGTGCGTCGTGAACACGGTATTGCTATTGGCGAAAGAACAGCCGAAGATATCAAGGTTGCGATTGGTTCAGCAGCAGTCACTCCGAACGAAGTTGAAGCCGAAGTCAATGGTCGTGATCTGATGCAAGGTTTACCGAAGACCGTGGTGTTGACACCGGAAGAAATTCGCTACGCGATTGACGATACAGTCACGCAAATTGTGCAATCAGTTGTTCGTTGCATAGCAAAAGCCCCAGCAGAATTAGCTCAAGATTTTTTGGGTCGCGGAATATATCTTGTTGGCGGTGGTGGTTTGCTGCGCGGTTTGGCTCAGCGCATTGAACTAGAAACGCATGTTCCTGTGCTCATGGCCGATATGCCACTTGAAGCAGTTGTCCTTGGTGCTGGTCATTGCATTGAAAACTATGATCAACTAAAGCGTATGTTTATGGGTCAACGACGCTGAGGCTACGATTTTTCGGTGATCCGCACGGCCTCACCAGATAGTGAGAGAACCCACAGTTCACCGTTGGCATCGGGCATCACAGCAACTGCTTGTGGCACCGTACCGAGTGACAAAATGCCGCAGGATGTCAGTTCATCGGTCACACATAATGCTTGGACATCGCCGCTGCAATAATCGCTGAAGATGTACCAAGTGCCAACACTTGCGACTTGTGTACCGCGGTACACGGCCCCACCTGAAATAGAGCAGTTGTTGTCAACATGTTCGTATTCGTATATCGGGGCAACCTGAGTAAAAGTATTGTTGATCGCCTCTTGATCGGCGTTGAATGGGTGTGTCGCTTCAATGGCACTCCAACCGAAGCTGACACCTTCTGTCGAAGAATACGGCAGGACATTAATCTCTTCCCAAAGATTTTGTCCGACGTCAGCGATCCAGAGATTTCCACTGACACTGTCATAACTCACACGCCATGGGTTGCGTAATCCTACAGCCCACACTTTGGCTGACGTTGTTGTGTCTTGCGCAGGCGCTGTCGTGAGATCAATCATCAGAATCTTGCCGAGGTAAGACTTGAGATCAAGAGAGGCCCGTCGTGGATCTCCACCCGCTCCACCATCACCAGTAAAAACGAGTAGCGCATCACCGTCGGGCGAAAGTAGAAGGTCGCCACCGTTGTGATTCGGAAATGGTTGCTTCAATGTCAATAATGTTTGTCGTGAAGACATGATAAATGTGCCGTCGGGATCAACGTTGAACTGATCGATGTTGGTGTCCCCGGCAATGTCGGTGTAATTGACAAAGGCCAAGGTCCCATCAAGTGAAAAAGTCAGACCCAAGAGTCCTTGTTCGCCACCAGGTTTCGTCAACTCCGAAAGATCAGCCACTGGATCGTCGCTCGTGCCATCAGGGTAGAAAGGTCTAATGGTGCCGCCCCGTTCAACGATGAAGGTGGTCGCGGGATCGGCATCGCTACTAGGGCGAATTGCTAAATCAACGGGCTCAGAAAATCCGGTGATCGGCGAGCTGAGAGTTCCGTTGAAGGAAGGTTCGCTGGGAAGAGTTGTGGCGATCTCGGTCGTGCTCGTGATGCTGGGTTGATTGGTGTCGACCGGCGCTGATAAATCAGAGACAGTGCCTTTGTCCGACGAGCAACCAGCAAGACAGAGAACAATCAGCGCGCCGATGACCTCGTGAATCTGGGAACTGCGACGCCTCATGAACGCTCGCGTCGAATGAGTCCCTCTTGGACAACCGTGATGGCGAGTTGCCCGTCATGGGTGTAGATCGATCCAGTCGCTAGTCCGCGGGCTCCCGAGGTCGTTGGTGTCGTCTGGTCATAGAGCAACCATTCATCGGCACGAAATGGACGATGAAACCACATCGCATGATCAAGGCTGGCCATCTGTACGCCACTGTCGGTCCAGTTCAGACCATGTGGCAGCACTGTGGTATCTAAGAGCGTCATGTCGCTGGCATAGGTCACGATGCAGGCATGCAGGGTGGGGTCGTCGGGGAGGGTGCCATCGGCCCGCAGCCACACTTGTTGGCTCACAGTCGGGGTGCGAGACCGTGACATCGGGTCACCTTCGACATAGCGGATGTCGATCGGTCGCGGTCTGTCGTACCACTCGCCGAGCAGCGCCTTATGTGGTTCCATACGTGTCTTGAAATCAGGTAAAGAATCGGCAGCTGGGACTTGGGGCATGGGCACCTGATGAGTGAGACCGTCCTCGTGGGCATGAAAACTTGCTTGCAGGTTGAAAATGGCCTGTCCGTGTTGGATCGCCACAACTCGGCGGGTGGAGAAACTTTTACCGTCGCGGATTCGGTCCACATCGTACAAAATCGGTGTCGTTGGGTCTCCAGGGCGCAAGAAATAGGCATGGAGTGAATGGACTCGGCGGTCACGATCGTCAATCGTGCGGGAGGCAGCGACGAGGGCCTGGCCTGCTACTTGACCGCCAAAAACTCTTTGGCGATTTTCTTCGGGTGAACGACCACGAAAAATATTGACTTCAATGACTTCTAGGTCAAGCAGGGAAATGAGATCGTCGAGGGCGTTAAACACACCTCCATCATGCCATGAAAACCGTGGTACATGAGGGCGTAATCGTTACCGATTATTGGCTAAGGTCTCCCTGTGACACTTTTACCACTCAACCCCGATGAACTTTTATCAACCACTCGTGCCGTACGCAAGCGCCTCGATTTTGAGCGCCCAGTTCCCGATGAACTGATTCGCGAGTGTGTCGCGATGGCCATGCAGACACCTTCTGGCTCAAACAATATGACAATGCGATTCATCATCGTCAAGGATGAGGCCAAGCGCAAAGCCATCGGCGCTGTGTACCGCGAATGCTTCTCGCAGTACCAAGCGATGGATGGTGTATATATCCGCTCCATTGATAAGGGTGATGTTGAGGCTAATAAGCAACAAGCGCGTTCAGCTGATTCGGCTGACTATTTAGGTGACCACATGGGTGATGCGCCAGCCTTAGTCATCGCCTGCAATATGGGTGGTCGAACCGAAGCTGCTGGTGGACTTGGCATGATGGCATCATCGGTGATGGCAAATATCTTGCCGGCCATGTGGAGTTTCATGTTGGCTGCCCGTGCTCGCGGCTTGGGAACTGCTTGGACGACCGTGCATCTCATGATGGAACAGCAAGTTGCTGAGATCTTGGGCATTCCGTTTGACACAGTGCAGCAAACCTGTCTGTCCCCGTTGGCTTTCACAAAAGGAACCGACTTTAAGGCTGCAGTTCGTCCAGACCCTGAAACGATTATTCATTGGGATAAGTGGTGATCTCTGCGCAACTGCGTGAGTTAGCACTTGTGACGAGCGGCTTTATGCCAATGGACGAAGGTGACGCGCTACATGAGGCGGCGTTAGTTGCTGCTCGCGCCTTGCCTGGTTTACCGATGCTGGAAGTTGGCTCATATTGCGGGCGTTCGACGATTTGGTTGGGTGACGCGGCCCGCCAATGTGACACGGTTTTATTCGCCGTGGATCATCATCGAGGGTCTGAAGAAAATCAGCCAGGTTGGCAATGGCATGACGCTTCACTAGTCGATCCCGTCGTCGGCAAAATGGATACGCTTCCATTTTTTCGTCACGCCATGTTTCGCGCCGACTTAGAAAATCATGTCCTCGCCGTCGTTGGTCAGTCACCAGTTGTGGCGAAGTATTGGACCACCCCCCTGGTCTTCTTGTTTATTGACGGTGGTCATGGTGTCGAGCCCGCGCGTTGGGATTATGAAGGCTGGACACCACATGTTGCGATCGGCGGCACCTTGGCGATTCACGATGTGTTTCCTGATCCCGCTGATGGTGGGCGCCCACCGTACGAACAGATTTATTTGCCAGCACTCGCAAGCGGAAAATTTGAAGATGTGTCAACGACAGGCAGTCTGCGCGTATTGCGGCGAGTGAAGTAAGCGCTTCAGAGAGGGCGTTGGGCAGCACGAAGTCCAGCCCAAGCCAGTTCGCTCACTTGACGAGCGATTAATTCAGGATCAAAGTCGTTGCCCAAGCGAATGAGGCGCCGCGAAACCCCTTCGGCAAGTCCGACTATCGCGTGAGCCAAAGTGCGGCGGTGCTCAGTGTCAATATCGGCGGTGATCAGTGGCTCAATGGCATCTGCCACGCGTGACTGAAACTTGCCGGCGGCTTCGCTGAATTCGGCATCTCGTCGCAATCCACCACCGAAGAGTAATTGGAATGAATCATGATCGTCACATACCCATTGGAAGTATGCCAAAAATCCGAGTTCAACTCGTCGACGGCCGCTTGTCTCGGTGATGCTCGGAGCAGTGATGATACGCAGAAGGCGCTCGCCGGCTTCTTCAATCAGAGCCAAGTACAACTCACGTTTTGATACAAAATGTTGATACAGAACTGGTTTGGTGATGCCTGCTGCTTCGGCAATTTGATTCATTGATGTTTGGTGATAACCCTCGCCAGCGAAGACATCAAGCGCGACGGAGAGCAGTTGCTCACGTCTTTCGGCGGCTGGCATTCTCAGGGACATAATGTCCTCAAAGTCGCCTGGCGAAAGTGACACATCATTTCAGCGACCTTGCGCCAGATCATCTTTTTCAGCGGCCTTGAGTCCGTAGCCCAAGACAATGGCTGGCGCTAACAAGATTGAACCAATGGTCATGCAGATGACAATCAGGGTGACCATAGTGTCATTGAAATCTCCAGTGAAAGCCACGATAAATAAGATGATGGCGGCCGCAAATAACAGATAGCCAACACGATTGGCGCGTTGGGTCCAACGAGTCATCAGAGCACGACGCTGGCGCACTGGATCGGTGTGCGGGTTGGTCTGATTTTAGAGGGGCGTGAGGTTTGCGGTGCGCTATAACTGCCAGTGCCGGGGTCTGATCTTCTAAAGGTCTTGCGCGCACATTGCATTTTCAATTTATAGAGGATAAATGTTAGATC
>SYDZ01000189.1 GCA_005801025.1 Actinomycetota bacterium | reverse complement strand
GTGCAGACAGAATTTTGGTATTGGATCAGGGTCGGCTTGTTGAAGATGGGTCACATCTCGAACTAATAAACGCAGGCGGCACTTATGCTTCTATGTATTCATCTTGGATGACCGCTACGGACACGTCTGGGGACGAGAAAGCACCCACGGAGATGAGATGATGAGGATATGGAAATTGTTCTTGTTCGCCATGGTCAGCCTGAGTGGGTGAGGGACGATCTCAATGTCGATAATCCTCCTCTTACAGCGCTCGGTTTTCGGCAGGCGGAATTGGTCGGGCGTGCCTTAGAAAAGCAACATTTCGATGAGGTCTGGGTGTCGCCCCTTCTGCGGGCGCAACAGACAGCAGCGCCGCTCTTACAGATGTTAGATCTACCTTCAGGTGAAGCATCAACGCAGGCTTGGCTTGAGGAGATACGCAATCCTTTATGGCACGGCACACCCCGAGAAAAAGCGGATGCAGCCTATCAGGAGGAGAGAAAACGCCCAGCAGAAAAACGCTGGGATGGTTTGCAGGACGGAGAACCGGTCCGGGATTTTGTGCAGCGGATCCATTTTGGGGCGAACTTATTTTTGTTAGAGCGAGGAATCACTCGCTCTGCTCAACAACTACCAGTTTGGAACATTGAAAAACCGAATCGATCAATTCTCTTCATCGCCCATGCCGGCACCAACAGTGTTTTCATTAATCACATTCTTGGCTTAACCCCCACCCCATGGGAGTGGGAGCGTTTCGTCATCGCTCACGCCTCAATCAATCGTCTGTCATCATATGAAATTGGCGATGGTCATACTTTTGGTCTGACAAAACTAAGTGATGTCGAACATCTACAAGCAGATGAAAGGACTTATTGATGTCTGAACGAGATCTAGATGTGGATGCTCTCAAGATGTATTCGTTTTTAGTCTTCTCTAAGTTGGAAGGAGCGGTGACTTCAGGGATGATTCATTTAGGGGATCGTCTCGGACTCTATGGAGCATTAGCGAGTTCAACGGTTGCCTTGAGTTGTGAACAATTAGCCGGTAAGACCTCTCTCCATCAGAGGTGGGTGCAGGAGTGGCTACATAATCAGGCTGCGGCGCGTCTCATTGAAGTGTCTGTAGGAGAAAACGGGAATGAACTCTATTCTCTGACTCCTGAGGCGGTCGTCGTTTTGGCGGATGAAAATCATCCAGCGTTCGGCATGGGCATGTTTCACCGACTGCCGCAGACGATGGAAAGTCTCAAAGTCCTTCCAGAAAGTTTTACGACTGGGTTGGGTCACGACTATGACAGTTATGGGCCAGAAGGAGCCGCAGGGATTGAGCGCAGTTTCGAGCCTTGGAGTCGCTCGTATCTCTTGCCAGTAGTTTTGCCAGCTTTGGATGGAGTAGTGGAAAGACTGACGGCAGGTGCTCAAGTCGCCGATATCGGCTGCGGTGCTGGGGGAGCAGCCGTTCGGATGGCGACTGCCTTTCCCCGCAGCGTTGTGACGGGTTACGACATTTCCAAATTTGCTCTTGATCGCGCTATTGCCAAGAAATCTGAACAACAACTCAGCAATGTCTCATTTGTGGATCCACGTTTCACTCCACTTCCCGAAGATGGGTCCCTAGATCTCATCACAGCCTTCGACTGCATTCACGACATGACCCATCCCCAAGATGTGATGGGAGCGATCCGACGATCACTGAAACCAAGCGGAATATGGCTTTTGGTTGATATCAAGGCGCTTGATACATTCGCAGAGAATATGGCAAAGAATCCGATGGCCTCGTTGATGTATGGCATCAGTGTGATGAGTTGCATGTCCTCGGCCATGTCAGTGGCTGGCGGAGCCGGGCTTGGAACATTAGGCTTGCCCGAGTCAAAGGCGCGGGCAATGGCTCATGACGCAGGTTTTAGTAGGTTTCGTAAGCTGGACATTGAGCATTCATTGAATGCTTTTTACGAAGTCCGTCCGTAATACGAAGATGGAGGAGGAGTAGTGGACATTGAGGAGATCAAGCAAGCGACATCGGTTCTCAGCGTGTGGGCACACATAGCCACGGTTGGTGCGGATAACGAGCCCGACGTCGTTCCTGTGCATCCCTGTTGGGAAGGCGAGATTTTGTGGATCATGGTTGGTTTGAATTCAACAAAGTGTCGCAATGTTTCTGCCAACCCGCGTGTTGCGTTGCACTGGCAGGTCACGGAAAATGGCGATGGAGTCGAGGTGTGGGGTACCGCGGAAGTGTTATCTGATATTGAGACGAAGCGGAGGTTATGGAACGGCGTGTTCGATTATGACCTCACTGGCTTTGCGCCTGGGGGTCCCGAGAATAGTCCCGACACGGCATTCATGAAAGTGACTGTCAATCGAGCGATCGCCATGAAGATGTATGGCGTCGGTGGATTTGAACGATTTACGCGTGCGTAACCTCAATCGGTTGTTGATGTCGGCATGACCCGTCTCTCAAAATTAAGCAGATCGATTGAGGGCAAGATCGCAATCATCACAGGTGCGGCTAGCGGTATGGGTCGGGCAACTGCGCTGTTGTTTGCCGATGAGGGCGCCAAGGTCGTTGTCATTGACGTGAATGTTGATGCAGTCAACACAGTCGTGAGAGAGATCACCACTAGATATGGGGCAGATGCGGCAGTCGGTTTTGCTCTTGATGTATGTCGAACTCACGAAGTGGTGGCGATGGTTGACTCCGTCGTGCAGATGTACGGAGGTGTTGACATTGTGATTAACAATGCGGGCGTCTCGATGGGTAGCGGATCCTTACTCAACGAAGATGATTTTGCTGAGGCGTGGGATCGTACGATTGCAGTCAACCTCACGGCCTATATCTATCTCATCCGCGCCTGCCTAGTGCACCTCAAGAAATCCGCTTCACCTCGAATCGTCAATATTGCATCAACCGAATCAATAGTTGCCACACCGACTTTGTCGGCTTATTCAGCTTCAAAGTCTGGTGTCACAGGACTCACAAGGAGTCTCGCTGTTGAACTTGGACGAGATGGCATCACCGTAAATTGCATATGTCCCGGACCGATTAACACTGGTATGACTCAAGGAATTCCTGAAGAAATGAAAGAAATTTATGCGAAGCGCAGAGTTTCGCTGCGCCGTTATGGTGAACCCGAAGAGGTGGCACATATGACGCTCAGTTTGTGTTTGCCTGCTATGAGCTTTGTGACTGGTGCGTCAATTGTTGTTGACGGTGGAATGACGGTTCGTCACACCTAGGAGGTTCAGCGCGCCGGATCAATCATCCCAGTCAAGGAACTTGGCTGATGCGGGCCAATGATGAGTTGTTCCAAGATTCCAATGCCCGAGTGTGAACCCATGGTTGCGCGGCAGATTGCTTGTATGTGAAGGTGTGAAGGATCGCAAGGGTTTGCCACGGGGAGATTCCAGCGTTCGCTACCGACAGCCAATTCACCTTTCCAATGCCCGTGGCCCCAATCTTTATTCCCGTAACCAATGCCCGTCATATGGAATTCAAAAAGGGGTGTTAATTCAACAGTGCTCACTGCATCAGCCTGATCAATCAGGTCGATGGAAAATGACTCGGCCCATCGCGTTCCGGTGCGAAGTTTGCTGCGGTAATTCACCATCTTCATTTCCTTCGGAGTGCCGTCCCCGTCGGGAATAACAAAGCCAGTCTCATGCCAACGTTCGCCCGAGGAATACTCGTTGACATCAAAATGCGTCGCAAAGGTTGCAAAATTCACCGGTGCCCATAACCAATAAAATTGGCGCTCTCCCACTGGAGCACCAGCGTCAGCAGGTGGCCCAATCGGGCGCACGCCCCAGGAACGATCTCGTGATCCAGCAGTCGTGGTGGGCTCAATGTTGTGGATGATCCCATCAACCTCAATCCAGCCAGACCAGTGGCCGAATTGCGTGAGACGGGTGTAATCAAAAACGGTGCGCTGTCCTGCTTTCACCAAGAAGTGTGGTTCTTGCACCGGCCCACTGCGGGCGGTGAATGTGAGATCGCAGCGGATCGAGTGTTCGGGACTGTCCACAAGAATCTGATGCCTCTTCATTGGTTCAAGAACCTTGACCTCGATGGGTCCAACTGTGTTGGCCTGTGCTCGATCCTGCGGAGCCCGAGCCGACGAATGCAGGGAGATCTGTTCCTTGCCAGCAATGATGACAGAAAAGGAAGCATCAGTGATGTGGCGATTCGGATATAGACCTAGGGCCACGGCAAAAAAGACCGAAGCATCCGTACGGTATCCATTAAAGAAATAACGGTCATAGTGGTTTGAGTCGCTTGAGGCAGTTTCATTGACGGGGGCACTACTGGAATGGATGGGATAGTCGTCGAAGGAGGAAAGCACAATGTGACCGTAGTCCTAATAGGTGGCGCATATGAACCCCTCCGCATACTGTGGGAGTGTGAAGGTTTTGCAAGTGCTTCGAAAGCGACCTGTGATCAGGCCAGAAGGCTATGTTCGCATCACGAGAGCGGCTCTGTGGCTGCTGTGTATCATCGTGGTCAGTGGTGCGGCGGTGCGGCTCAGTGG
This sequence comes from Actinomycetota bacterium, assembly GCA_005801025.1. Taxonomy (GTDB): domain Bacteria; phylum Actinomycetota; class Acidimicrobiia; order Acidimicrobiales; family Ilumatobacteraceae; genus Casp-actino8. Next base: position 365 of record SYDZ01000189.1, on the reverse strand, counting down.
TTCAGGACTCGGATGTTCAGATTGGCCCCGCTGCAACGCCGAACAATTTGTTGATGTGTCTACTTTTCACGGTGCCATTGAACAAGTCAACCGACTATTTACGGGTCTTGTTGCTGCCGTCGTGATTGTTGCTGTTCTCGCCGCCAGATATCGAATTCCATATCGAAGAGATCTTTTGAGGATGGCTTGGGGACTTGTACTGGGAGTCGCAGGACAGGTCATTCTCGGCGGCATCGTCGTTCTCACTGATCTCAACCCGATTGCCAACCAAGGTCATTTTGTTCTGTCCATGTTTCTCGTAGCGAACGCTTTTATATTGTTCAAACGCTCGCAGGAAAAGGGTGTGAATATTGAGCGCCAGAACT
>SYDZ01000188.1 GCA_005801025.1 Actinomycetota bacterium | reverse complement strand
GCCAATTTGATTGTCCGAGTAGCCGTGGCCACAAAGGACAACCAGATCAGCGGGTCTGGGATGGGTGACTCTTCTCCACCGGGCATTTTGCCTGACGCATCGTAGGGATAAGGCGAGTCATAGTTAGATGGAACCACAACATGTTCAACGGTCCATAATGATTCAAAGCCGGCAGCCTCGGCTGCTTGGGCCATGACGATGGCTTTATCGGGATTGCTGAAGGGGCCAGTATTGGAAAAAGCAATGGCGAATTTCATGAAGTGGCTCCCAGTTAGTTGCGCATCATGTCAAGAAGCGGTTGAAGAATCATTGCGTATCGCGTCGGGTTTGAAAGATTCGCACTAGCAGTCACGAGCACGTCTGCGTCAGCCTCGGTGATGATATCCCATGTCGCCGTTGTCCAAGTTCGTTCATCGCCGACGATCACTCCTTCAACGGCGTAGGCGCCGACGCGTTGCGCCGAAACGAGTGAGGCAAAGTCAGTTGAGGGTTGCTCGTTGCTGACTTGTACGAGTACCAGATCACCTTCGTTGAGCATTGACCAGTCAGTGGGTTGTGGGGAATCATCTGTCGGCATTGTGGCCATAACAATAGTGAAGTCCATGGCGGCATCTTTGTGGGCATGTAACTCAATGAATTCTGGAAGTTGCTGCATCTCCATCATGGCCATGCGCTTGGGATAAAAGGCGACTGCCACACGATCCCAAGAAATGGCGTCTCCTGAAATTTGATGTATCACGTCAGACGCAAAAAACACTCGCCCGCCAACGTCGGCCAAGGGACCGGTCGGGTGGTACAAGAGGTCGGCATCCGCGCCACTGATGGACACAACACGTCCGTCTTGATAATCAGCGATCGGGCGATACTTCATGAGATTGAGGGCCCACATTGGTTTGTCGTGTGGATCAGCAAACCAGGTGCTGACATAGGAGAGATTTGGTTTTCCGTATCTAGGCATATTTATTTCGGACTCCCGACAAGTTGTGTCAGTCATTATGGCACAATTCCCTCTCGTGGACTACATGCGACATCTTGAATAAGTTGAGACGAGTGACTCTCCTTTTCGTCATCAAAAAGTTAGAGAGGGTTGTGCTCAAGATGGGGTAAGACTAAATCTGCAAAGCGCTGTGCTTCCTCTTTGTGCGGATACCCAGAAAAAATAAAAGCCTCGATGCCGAGGGCTTGATACTGGTGGATTTTATCAATCACTTGAGAAGGCGTACCGACAATTGCTGCGCCGCATCCGCTGCGCGCTTTGCCGATGCCGGTCCAAAGATACTGCTCAATGAATCCGTCTGACCCCGATGCCTCACGAAGTTCGGCTTGACGCCTCACGCCAATGCTGTTGCTGTCAAGTGAACGAGAGCGAATTGCCGCCCCAGTTGCAGCATCAACTGCGCAAATCAGGTGTGCGGCCGCATCGCGCGCTTCGGTCTGTGTCTCACGGACAACGACATGAACACGGTATCCGAATTTTAAGGAGCGACCGTGAGCGGCGGCTCGGCTTCGAAGATCGGCGATGGTATCGGCAATAACATCCAGCGTGTCTGGCCACATCAGATATACATCCGCTCCTGCTGCAGCGGCATCGCGTGCTTCACTGCTGAGACCTCCAAAATAAAAGAGGGGGGTTGTTGGACTCTCCCGACAAATTCTTGGTGCATCTAGATGGAGGGAAAAAAACTGACTATCAATGTCTAAGCGTTCGCCACTCATCAGAGTGCGTAGAGCACTCATGGTCTCGATGGTGCGAGCGTAACGCTGGGGCCCGTCCAGGGATTCACCCGGCATTTCTGAGGAAATGATATTGATTGACAGCCGTCCGTCGAGAATCTGGTTGATTGTGGCCAGTTGTCTGGCGAGTTGAGGTAACCAAACTTCTCCACAACGCACAGCGGTGAGAAGTTTCATATTTGTGATACTTGGAGCAATAGCGGATGCAAACGCCAGTGTGTCAATGCCGAGGTCATACCCAGAAGGAAGAAGAATGTTGTCAAAACCCGAGTCATGTACTGTGCACACAATGTCTGAGCAGTGCTTCCAATTGCTGCGCAAATTTGGCTGTACAACTCCAAGTTGTTCGTAATCATCATCACATAGCGCGCCAAACCAACTGATTTCACTCACGGCAAAGGTTCCCCATCACTTGCTTGAATAATGTTGTAAAGATCTGTACGAGAGAGTGAAATCTTTGTTGAGCGGGCGAGTTCACCAATGCGTGTGACATTTTGAGTTCCAATGATCGCTACAGGTTGCGCTGGATGAGCGAGAACAAAAGCGATAGCGATAGCAGACCGAGTCACACTTTCGCGTATCGCTAAATCATCGAGAATAGCTATCAATTCTGGTCGGATCCCCACCCCAGTTGCTAGTGCTCCGCCGGCAAGGGGGCTCCATGCTAGGGGCGTGAGAGAAGATTCTTGGCACAGATCAAATGTTCCATCTCGCATTGGGTCAAGATGTTTGGCTGAGAATTGTGGCTGAACTGACACCAAACCCTGTTCCATGAAACTGTCCAGTGCTGATATTTGTGAAGGTGTGTAATTGGAGACACCAAATTCGCGTACTAAACCGCGGGAGCGAAGTGATTCAAATGCTGTCGCTATTTCTTGTGGATGTGCGTAGAGGTCCGGTCGATGAATTTGATACAGATCCACATGATCCACTCCTAAGCGTGATAGCGATGCTTCGCAAGCCTTAATCAAATACTGCGAAGATGAGTCATACGGGACCCCGGGAATGATTCCACCTTTGGTCGCCAGAACAATTTTGTTGCGCAGTCCAGGAATCGCAGCAAGAACCCGTCCAAGGGCCTCTTCACATGCGCCAAAGTGGGTGCCACCCCAATCAAGCCCATAGACATCGGCATTGTCAACGAGGTTCATGCCGATATCAATAGCCGCTGAAATGACCCGAGAGTTGGCAGAATCAGAACCCGTCAGTCGCCAGCAACCAAAAGAAAGGGGTCCTACTTCACCAAGCGATCCGAGTGTGCGGGGTATTGATAGTTCAAGTGCCTCGTTCATTCTGTGAATGCTATTTGGCGATACGGCAAGCGCGGAGTAGTGCACGTTGAGCCGATCGTAGGGATCTGTCGGCTTCATGAATGGCGGCCAGCAGGTCATCGTGCTTACCGCCCAGGTTGGCTTGGCCAAGTTCGGCGACACGTTGGCGGTAGCGGTCGGCGCCTTCAGCGATAACAGCTAATTCGGCGGCGATTGTTGACAAGTTTGCAGTGGTCACCCCGACACCATATGTCACACCAGGACCTTCAGCGGAAATCTACCCAATAGTGAACTACCGACTTGGGTAGCCTTGCTTCCTGTGACCCGCGTGCCCGTTCGAGACGATTTATCTGCCCTCGAGGGCTACCACTCGCCCCAAGTGGAGGTTCGCGTGCGTCTCAACACCAATGAAGCGCCAGTTGCTCCGCCACGAGCCTTCCGCGAAGCCTACGCCGCAGCTATTTCTGACATTGAGTGGCAGCGCTATCCCGATCGGGGGGCATATGGATTGCGGTCTGCGATTGCCGATCTGCATGGCGTGTCTCCAGAGATGGTGTTCGTCGCCAACGGCAGCAACGAGGTCTTGCAAACAGTGCTCTTAACATTCGCTGGTCCTGGTCGTACGGTGGCCACATTTGAGCCGACCTACCAACTGCATAGTCACATTGCGCGGATCACTGGTGCAACGGTCGTTGAAGGTGAACGTAGCACTGACTTTTCACTCGATGTCAACGAAGTTCGTCGTGTGGTCAATGAGTTCCAGCCGCATGTGACATTTTTGTGTTCTCCAAATAATCCAACTGGAGGGGTCGACTCACCCGAATTAGTCGCCGAGGTCTTGGCATTGAGCACAGGGCTAGTTGTCGTCGACGAGGCCTACGGGCAATTCGCCCCATGGAGTGCCTTAGAACTGATCAATGAAGATACACCACTCGTCGTGACGCGCACATTCTCTAAGACATGGAGCATGGCTGCGGCGCGTCTCGGATATTTGATTGGTCCGCGGTGGTTGGTGGCTGAACTCGACAAAGTTGTCTTGCCGTATCACCTTGATACAGCGAAGCAGATCGCTGGCACCCTGGCGGTGCAGTTTCAGGGCGATATGGAAGAACGGGTGCGAGTAATCGTGGCAGAACGTCAACGCCTGGTACACGCTTTAGCCTTACTTGATGTGGATGTTTTTGCAAGTGGAGCAAACTTTATTTTGATTCGCCCACGCTCAAAAAGCGGTCGTACAGTGTGGCAGGGTTTACTTGACCGCAGTGTTTTAATTAGAGATTGTTCAAGTTGGCCGCGACTTGCCGATTGCCTGCGAGTCACCATTGGTACGCCGGAACAAGATGATATTTTTCTCAATGCCCTAACGGAGGTTTTATCATGAGTCGAATCGCTACTCGTTCGCGAACAACGGCGGAAACATCAATTGAGTTATCAGTCAATCTTGATGGCTTGGGGCAATGCGATGTCAGTACTGGCATTCCGTTCTATGACCACATGTTGTCCCAAGTCGGCAAACATGGCGGATTTGATCTGCGTATTGCCGCCAAGGGGGATCTACATATTGACACTCACCACACCATTGAGGATGTAGCGATTACTTTCGGTGAAGCGATACGCGAGGCTCTTGGTGACAAGACCGGCGTACGCCGTTTTGCAAGTGGTCTCTATCCACTTGACGAAGCTCTTGTTGAAATCGCTTTGGATCTCTCGGGTCGACCATTTGTTGTCTGGGATGTGTCTCTTCCTGAGTGCTTACCACTTGGGAATCCTGCATTTGATCCGCAATTGGCGGAGCATGCCATCAGTTCGCTGGCCATGTCTGCTGGAGTCACATTGCACGTCACGTTGAAGCATGGCCACAATGTGCATCACATCATTGAGGCAGCGTTCAAAGGTCTCGGTCGCTGCTTGCGCGATGCGGTACGTATTGAGGGATCTGAAGTGCCATCAACGAAAGGCGTTCTGTGACCGCACCTGTTATTGCTGTACTGGATTACGGCATTGGCAATCTGCGTTCTGCAGAAAAAGCTCTGCAAAAAGTCGGCGCCGACGCGCATCTGACCCGTGATCCAGATTTCGTGGCGACTGCGGACGCTGTTGTCTTACCAGGAGTTGGTGCTTTCGGAGCATGTATGGCCGCATTGCGAGCTGCAGGGCTGGAAAAAGTCGTGCACCAAGCCGTTGATTCTGGTCGCCCTTTCCTTGGTATTTGTGTTGGTATGCAGATGCTCTTTACGGGGAGTGAAGAGCATCTTGAGGCACGTGGCTTAGACATCATTTCTGGCATGGTCCGATGGATTCCATCTGGGGTCAAGCGACCACAGATGCAATGGAACAAGTTGAATTTTGAACATCCAAAAGATCCAATGTTTGCTGGCCCGTTGCTCTCACAATCTGATGATGGCTCATGGGTCTATTTTGTGCATTCGTTGCATGGTGTCCCTAATGACGACAAGGTGATTGCCGCTACCTGTGAATACGGCGGCACGCTGAACGCTGCGTTTCGACTCAATAATGTTTTCGCTACGCAATTTCATCCCGAGAAATCTGGTGCCGGTGGCCTTGCATTGCTGGACAACTTTGTGAAAGCTGCGGGCAAGTCGTGACTGTCGATTTATACCCGGCGATTGATCTTCGCGGCGGTCGGGTCGTGCGACTTTTACAAGGCGACTATGCCAAAGAAACTGTGTACGGCGATGATCCGGTCGCTGTGGCACTATCTTTCGTCGAGGCTGGAGCGACTTGGATTCATATTGTTGACCTTGACGCAGCGCGAACAGGTGAAGCCATCAATCGACGCGTCGTGGCGGATGTGGTGCGTGCTGTGGGTGATCGTGCGGCAGTACAAACTGGCGGAGGGGTGCGCTCTTTAAGTGACGCTCAGGCCTTATGTGATGCTGGTGTGGCGCGTGTGGTGATGGGTTCGGTGGCTGTCGCCAATCCAAGTTTGGTTGAAGAGGCAGCAAAAATTATTGCCGTGGCAGTTGGCCTCGATCATCGTGGCGGTGAGATTGCAGTTCACGGTTGGACACAGGACTCTGGTGTGCAACTCAACGATGCTTTGTCGTGGTTTGCGTCCGCATCGGCTTTCGTGATTACGGATATCTCGCGCGATGGCATGTTGCAGGGTCCCGATGTGAACGGACTGCGTGCTGCCGCCTTGGCTACCACCATTCCCGTGATTGCTAGTGGTGGCGTGGCCTCGCTTGACGATGTTCGGGCATTAGGCGACATTCAAACTTTGGCGGGGGTCATTACTGGCAAGGCCTTGTATGAAGGTCGTTTTAGTGTTGCGGAGGCAATCTCAGTGTTGCGTCATGTGAACGGAATGTCATGAAGGTTGCTCGCGTTATTCCTTGTCTTGATGTAACGAACGGTCGCGTCGTGAAGGGAACCAATTTCGTCAATCTGCGCGATGCTGGGGATCCTGTTGAATTAGCTGCGCAGTATGACACTGAAGGTGCTGATGAACTCGTTTTTCTTGACATCACAGCGTCAAGCGATGGTCGCGCAACGATGGTTGATGTCATTTCGCGAACGGCGGAACAAGTTTTTATTCCCTTCACTGTTGGTGGCGGTATCCGCAGTGTTGAAGATGCCCGACGAATGCTGCGTGCTGGTGCGGATAAAGTAAGCGTCAATACCTCTGCGGTCGAGAACCCGCAGTTGATTGCCGAAATTGCTAGTGAGTTTGGTTCACAGTGCGTGGTCTGTGCGGTTGACGCCAAGAGTCGGTCCGATGGTTCTGCGGGATATGAAGTATTTTTGCACGGTGGGCGAACACCCACTGGAATTGACGTCGTTGAATGGGTCACCCGCGCGTGCGCACTGGGAGCGGGCGAAATACTTCTGACCTCGATGGACCGTGATGGCACCAAAGAGGGATTTGATCTTGAGATCACGCGTAGCGTGAGTGATGCCGTGGGAGTTCCTGTTATTGCCTCTGGAGGAGTGGGAACACTCAAACATCTTGTTGATGGCATTGTCATCGGCGGCGCTGATGCAGTTTTGGCGGCGTCTATTTTTCACTTTGGTGAGTTCACTGTGGCTCAAGCGAAACAAAGAATGCTTGATGCGGGAATCACCGTTCGGCCAGCGCATTGACTCAGCCTCCATTCACTCATGAGCCGTTTACGGTGATTGATGGCGGACTCTCAACAGCGCTCGAATTGCTTGGGGCCGATGTGTCTGGGTCGTTGTGGACAGCGCAGACTGTCGTCGATGACCCCGTGCTTTTGGAGCGTGCACATCGCTCGTTCGTTGAAGCGGGTTCTCAGATCATCGCCTCTGCTAGTTATCAATGTGGACAGAGCCAATTTGAATCCTGTGGTTTGTCTCCGAGGCAATCGCGTCAAGCGTTAATTGACACAACTTTGATTGCTCGACGGGCTGTGGCTGGGACGAATACACTGGTTGCTGCGTCTATTGGACCATTTGGGGCGTGTTTGGCTGATGGCAGCGAGTACACCGGCCGTTATGACATTGAGTGGTGCGACATTGAGGACTATCACCGCAATAAAATGAACATTCTCATTGACTCCGGTGCCGACCTGATTGCCGTAGAAACAATTCCGTTGGCTGATGAAGCCAGGCTCATCGCCGAGATTTTGCAGGAGTGTGGATCTCCGCCCGCATGGTTCAGTTTTGGTTTCACTGACAGCGCTCTGACTTATGGAGGAGACACAGTGGCAGCAGCTGTGATGAGTGTCGTGGGTTATGACAACCTGATTGGTTTAGGAATCAATTGCACTCACCCCACCTATGTTGAAGAACTTTTGTTGGCTATGGGACAACTTGCCCCCGCCACAGCCTTTGTGGTTTATCCCAATCACGGTCGCGCATGGGACGCCATAGGGCGTTGTTGGATCGGTAGTGGCGAATCAATTCCTTCAACTGCAGAACTCACGCGGTGGGTGCAACTTGGTGCAAAGTTCATCGGCGGTTGTTGTGGTGTGGGACCCGATGAGATTGCCGAATTAGCACGCCGCTCTCGTCAACTGAACTAATTTACGCATAAGGTTGGCACTTATGAACAATTCATCTGTTGCCAAGTTCACGCCCAATCCGAAGATGGAATATCGCCGACTCGGTCGCAGTGGGCTGAAGGTTTCGGTCTTATCGTTTGGAAGTTGGGTGACTTTTGATACCCAACTGAACGATGACATGGCACGCGATTGCATGGCGAATGCATGGGATGCCGGATGCAACTTTTTTGATAATGCTGAGGCCTATGCCGGCGGCGAGAGTGAAGCGATCATGGGTCGCGTCATCAAAGATTTAGATTGGCGTCGCCAAGATTACGTGTTGTCAACCAAGATCTTTTGGGGGATTGAGGGTGGGGTGCCCAATATGGGGAACACTCTGAATCGCAAATATGTGCATCACGCTATTGAGGGTTGCTTAGATCGCTTGCAAGTTGATTTCGTGGATTTGCTGTTTTGCCATCGTGCCGACCCGAACACGCCGATTGAAGAAACTGTGTGGGCAATGAGTGATCTCATTGATCAAGGAAAAGTTCTCTATTGGGGAACCAGCGAATGGACAGCAGACGAAATTCGTGCCGCTTGGGACATCGCCGATCGTCATCATCTACACAAGCCAGTGATGGAGCAACCGCAATACAATATGCTTGAGCGCAAGCGCGTGGAGGTTGAGTACAAGCGTCTTTATGAAGACATTGGACTCGGAACGACTATTTGGAGTCCCTTAGCCTCAGGGGTTTTGACGGGCAAATATCTTGATGGAGTTCCCGAAGACTCACGTGCGGCGTTACCTGGATACTCATGGCTTGCCGAACGCCTGACTGCCGAAAAAGCGCAAAGCACTGTCAAGAAACTGATGCCTATCGCTGAGGGACTTGGATGCACTTTGGCGCAGATGGCTCTTGCCTGGTGCACTAAGAATCCGAATGTATCAACGGTCATTACCGGGGCCAGTAAGGCTTCGCAGGTCGTCGAGAATTTTAAAGCACTTGATGTGATTGAACTTTTGACCCCAGAGGTGATGGGACAAATTAAGACTGCTCTGCGTTCTTGAGCCACTGCGCTACATGATCGGCAACCCACTGCGTGCGACCCAATAAAAAGTGATCCACGCCGGCGATTGTTTCTTGATGAGAGTTGATCCAGTCACCAATGGTGTGTGCAATGTGTGAGGGTGTACTGAACTGGTCATGTTCGCCAACGAGTAAAAGTTTTCGGCGAGGATCACCGCTGGCTAAAACTCTCGTGGGGTTCGCAGGCCCTGCAAGTGGGGGAGCGACGGCTATCCATCCATTGACACGCGGTTCGACGACATTAAGGCCGACCACAGAACCAAATGAGTAACCGCAGACCCAGACGCCGCGATCGTCCATCTGCGATAAAAAGTCGATTCCTGCGGCGATGTCAAGACGTTCGGCATCGCCGTTATCGTGCTCCCCGAAACTTTCGCCGGCCCCACGAAAATCGAAGCGCAAAACGTGGAATCCGTGCTTCGGTAAAGTCCGAAAGAGGGCTTCAATCACGGGATTGAGCCGATCCCCGCCATGC
>SYDZ01000187.1 GCA_005801025.1 Actinomycetota bacterium | reverse complement strand
TCGACCTTGATCATCACGGGCAAGAACAACTGCCGACTTAATATCGTGAGCCCACTCAGGGTATTGCTCAAATGCTGTTGCGATATCCCAACATTTGTCATGAGGGGCATTGATAGTGATCGTCAAAGACGCCGTGTCGGAAATTACTTAGTTCTAGCCGATCGGATCAGTGTCAGTGTGGCAAACAGGGACCTCGGTCCCATTCTTCAGGCGTCGCGGAGCAAATTTTCCGTGACGAGCCGCCCATAAACCATTGAGTCCGAGACCCAAGATGGGTACCAGGACACCGAAAGCCAAAGTGGAACCAGGCTTGCTACTCAGTCCATCCCCACTCGGACTGTTGGGCCGCGAGAGCGCCGTGCCCAGGGCAACCAAAATTTGCGTTGCCAAGCAAGAATGCATGGCTATCTTGACACTGCGCGGGATGACCGAACCAACGAGGAAATACAGTTCGGCGACGGAGATCTCTTCTTGCCGACTGCGCTGGACGGCCGTCCAATAGCCCCACAGAAAAACCCCTGTCCCGATAGCAAACAGCACGAGCGCTATGACAACTCCTTGCGACTTGGCGAGGCCATCAAAAACTATTGCCGCCCACAGAGCCGACACAGAAAAAATCAGTGTTCCCAAAATATTGAAACGGATAATTCTGAGACCGTTCATGACCACACTCCAAAAACATCACCGAGACGCTTGGCGAGCATCTCGTACGAAAATTCAGTAATCGCTCTCTGGCGCGAGGCCACGCCCATCCGCCGTCGGAGATCGGGATCGTCCAAAAGGTCAGCAATACGTTGTGCCACAGTGTTCACATCAGTGGAATCATCGACCACATAACCAGTTTCTTCATGCGCCACTGCATCGGCGGCTCCGCCACTTAAACCAGCAATCTGGGCAATGCCACAGGCAGCAGCTTCGACGAAGACAATTCCGAAACCTTCTTGTTCGAGTCCTCCCCAACGATTACGACACAGCATTGTGTAGACGTCCGCACATCCGTACAAACGGGGAAGATCTTCATGAGCGACTCGACCTAAAAACTTCACCGGTGCATCCAGTTCAGATGCAAGTTTTTCCAGACGCTGGCGATCTCGACCCGAACCAGCAATGGCTAAGACAAGATGCGGGCGCGATTTCTTGAGTCGCGCCACAGCACGAATGGCCGTATCAAATCCTTTGCGCGGCACCAAACGGCTAATGCCGATCACAAGTTCAGTTTCGTCACTGAAACCAAAATCTTGACGAGCCAATGATCGCTGTTCACCGCTCAACGGGGTGAAGCGATCAATGTCCACCCCTGGTGGAACAATGGTCATCGGCAATGCCCGTCCAGTCGCACGCTCTGCTTCAGTAGCGGGGTATTGCCCCGCGGCCACAACATGGCGCGCCCCACGAAGAACATGAGCAAGAACTTGTTTTGAACCTGGAATACGACCAGGCACTGTCACTTCGGCACCGTGCAACACTACGTCATAGGGCAAAGCCAAACGAGGTCCGATGATACCGAGAGGGACAGCAGGGTCAAGCACCACCAAGTCCGCTCCCACTCGCTTCGCCATTTCATTAACACGCCTGACCATCCACGGGTGAGGCAACAAAACCGGTTCTCGAGTGCGCTCAATATGAAATGATTGAGATGCATCGAATTCCTCTGAACCTTGATGAGGGCTAGTGAGAACGGCAAAGGAATCAGCGGGAAGCCGACGCCACCATTCCCACAGCAAGGATTGAATCCCGCCGATTTTTGGAGGGAAGTCATTGGTGACCAAGAGATGCTTCATCGCGTGACCGTTCGAATAGGCACCGATGATTGATGATTCAATTCGTCCTGCACATGGCTGTCTGGATCACGCTCGACCAGACTCACGAGGTCTTGGCGTCCCAGGCGAATCGCCGCCCATAGGGCATGAGCACGAAGTAGAGGGTCGATATCTCCAAGATACTTGCGCAGCATCCGCTCAACTGAATCGCCGGGATCATTGGTCATCGGCAGAGGCGCGATATTGCCCAAAATAATCAGAGCGTTACGTCTCAACCATTTCGGATTTCGCTCAGCCAGGTACCAACTGCCGAATCGCTCCAGCAATTCTTGATCAGTGGAATCTAAGACCCCGAGAACATCGACAAAAGCCCCTGGACCGATCGCTGGTGGCGTTGATGCCGTATGTCGGCGACCGAGTCGCACTGTGGGAGGACAACTGGTTTGACAGTCATCACAGCCATAAAGACGATCGTGCACAGCAACTCGGAACTCACGTGGGAATACTCCAGGCTTTTGCACCAACCAAGCCAAACAGCGACGTGCATCAATGACCCCTTCAGCCACGATGGCCTGCGTTGGACAATCATCAAAACATGATCGACATGTCCCACAACCGTCGGGAGCAGGTTGCTTCGCTGGGCTCAAAACCGCGGTCGTCACTATTGAACCGAGACTGAAAAAACTTCCAGCACCCGGCAAGAGCAGATTGGCATTCTTGCCAAACCAACCTAAGCCGGCGCGATAAGCAACCTCGCGATCAACAATCGCGTTTTCATCGGCAAACACAACAGCGCGAAATCCGTCAGCGCGCAAACGCAATGCCACCTGCTGCAGCGACTGCCGTAGCGGCGTGTAGTGGTCGGCCTGAGCATAACGAGCCACGCGTCCCACAAGTCCGCCGGGATGATCGGGTTGTTCGCTGTAATAACTCCGCGCTCCAACAATGACTGAACGAGCTCCGCTGACGGAGCGGTCGGGATCAGTTGATCGACTTGGATGACGAAAAGTGAAACCCATGGTGTCGCTCAGACCGCGTTCATTGCGATCATCAATTGCTGAACGAGCCCGATCTAAAACCGTGGCATCACAAACACCAACACGGTCTAGACCTGCCGACACAGCCAACTGAAACAATGACTCGAGGTACGCGGGGTCCGTTGAGTCAACAAGTATCTGATTTCGTTTAACCCGACTCACGATGACGAAGCGTAGGCACTAAACCGGCCTCTGCGAGGGCACGCATCGCTCTCATTTCTGCGATATCGAACACAATGGCCCCAGTTTGGCCATCCGAGCCACTATCTGGCTCATCGTCACGGCATAAAAAGGTCACCACACAGTCGGCGCAGACAGCGGTCTGGTGCATCACACAGGTTCCGCAGTCAATCCGTGTGGACTCCAAGGGGATGGGTATTTTTCGTGACTGGGGGTTCAGGTTGCTCATACTTGGACTGTGCCAAGGGGGTATGGCAGAGATGAGGAATTCGCTCCTACCAGCGGTCTGCGATGACCTCAGCGGCCATCATCACGGGGAAATGCGTATTGGCACGAGGCACTTGGGGAAAAATCGACGCATCACACACCCGTAACCCAGTAACCCCGATCACCCGACCAAAGCAATCCACCACAGATAACTCCGAGCCAGGATCTCCCATGGCACAGGTTCCTGAGGCATGGACGTAATCACCTGTGTACGCCCGCAACCATTCACCGACCGCATCGGGAGATTGATCAAGGGCTTCCACCGGCGTACCGAGGTCATCAATGAACACCCCGTTGGACATATCTTTGAGTGGGGAAGATTGCACAAGTTGACGCGCCACATTGACACCAACCTTCAAGGCTTCAACATCGCGTTCATCTGACAACATCTGGAAATCAACGATCGGATCAACTGTTGGGTCCTGCGATGCCAACGTCACCTGACCACGAGATCTCGGGTGCATGAAAGCCACAGCCAACTGACCAAATCCATTGGCCCCCTGACCGAAATGGTCAAGCGCGAGAATCTGTAGATCCGCAGGCTCAAAACCAGAACTCAATCGAGCCAAAGTGGTAGCCGCGACCGAATCCGTCGGGCAGGATTCGCGTAACGCCAAAGTCAACGGTGCCGAGGCATGATCTTGCAACCCCTGTCCGATCGCAGGGCGTTCAATCTTGCTGCGTAACAAGATGGCTGGACTATGGATTGCGCCCGCACAAATCACTGTCTCTTTTGACTCAATCAGGGTGCCATCCGCCAAAATCACGCCAACCGCATGTGTGCCTTGCATCGCCACACGATCAACCAAAGTGTCGCACAGAATACGTACATGACTGCGTTCACGGGCCCGTTCCAAATAAATATCTGAGGCTGTCACTCGATGTCCATCTGTTGAACGAGTCAACATCACCGGACCCACATCACGTCCAACGCCACCCAATGGAAATGGGCCGCGATGCCACGTCCACCCTTCAAGGCGACACGCTTCAAACAGTGCCGCTCCAACCCTCGTGGGGCTTCCTGGATCTGCCTTTGTCAAAGGAATGTCAATGCGCCGAAAATACGGTTCAACATCGCGCCACGACCATCCCTGACAGCCAAAATCACTTTCCCATGCGTCATAGTCTTCAACTTCGCCCCATAAGCCAATCATTGCGTTGACCGCCGATGAGCCCCCGATACCTCGCCCTCGTGCGTACGGGCGTCGCGCTTGGCCCGCAACTCGTTGTGCCTCAACGTGCGACCAAACCCGACCTGGCTCACTCATTGCAGCAAAAAATGACGGTCCAGAAATGCCACTTGGTGCGGCCCCGAACCGCAGATCAGGTCCCGCCTCGATCACAAGAACTGAGCGGCCAGACTGCGAGAGCCGATCAGCCAACACACATCCAGCAGAACCCGCACCAACCACGATGACATCGGGACGCGGCAAGATGTTCATGATTTACTGTGATTCGTCCGAACTCAAGCCATGATGCGTGGACACTGGCAAGCCGACCAGATGAGCCGAGTCGTTATAGCGGATCACGCGCCAGCGTCCTGGATTCACCAACAACAATTCTGTCACTGACGTATTGACCGTATAAATCTCAAAAACACCAGTACCTGCCGCGCGCATTGACTGACGTAACGCCGTGTCAACAACCCCGCCATGGCAAAAGATCACCGCGGTACCGTCGCCTAAGCGATCCACAAGCGAGCGAACAGCAGTGCCGATACGAAATTGAAATTCGGCAATCGTTTCCCCACCTGGAAATGTTGTTCCATATGGATCGTTCTCCCAATCGGGATCTCCGAATTGAGCCGTAAAGTCCGTGTACAAGAGTCCATCACATTGTGGACCTGGATCATGTTCACCAAATTCGCTGATGACTTCAATAGGTTCGGCACCGAAAGCTGGAGCGACAATTGCCGCGGTCTCTCGGGCACGCGGATAGGCACTGGAAATCACCATGTCGGGATGAAAGTTCTCGACACCACTCCATCGCTCAAACAAGCGTTGAGATTGTTGACGACCGAGATCTGAAAGTCCGATACATGAACGTGGTCCACCGATCACACGATTCACAGACACTTGCGATTCACCGTGGCGGACAAAAATTAAGCGCGCCATAATCTCTTAGGCTAATTTCTCGACGAAGGCTTCAAGTTGTCGCAGATTGCGGCATTCATAGGCTCCATCGGTATGACCTGCGTACTCTCCGACGATGGAGTCACCAGTATTCCAATACGATTTTGGTTCCGGATTCAACCAATACACCTGACGCGCTTTCTTGCGCACTTCTTGAACCACCCACGCTTGTGAAGCGTGATAGTTATTACGTGCATCACCTAAGAAAAGCACCGTGGTTTTTGGCCCAACACTTTTCCCGTAACGATCCCAGAAAACTTCAAAGGCGTGACCGTAATCGCTGTGACCGTCAACCCACACCACGTCGGCTTCGGTGTTGACACGATGAATTGCTTCGCCGATATCTTCAGTGCCTTTGAAATACTCAGTGACTTCATCAATCCCATCAATGAACACGAAAGAACGAACTTTAGAAAACTGGTTCTGCATGGCGTACACCAACATCAAAGTGAATCGAGCAAAAGCTGCAACACTGCCAGAAATGTCGGCTACAACCATCAGTTCTGGCTTTGATGGCCGTGGTTGCTTGAACTTTGGCTCGGCAGGAATACCACCATAAGACAGCGAGTGGCGCACAGTATTGCGAAAATCCAAGGGTCCCTTGCGACCATGACGACGCTTACGCGCCAAACGCGCAGCCAATTTACGTGTCAATGGGTATAAGGACTTTTTCAGCAACTGCATTTCGTCGCGACTGGCATGCATGAACTCAACATCTTCTGGCAACGGCTTACGCAATGTTTTCGCCATTGCTTCGGCACCCCGGTCAGCCACAAGACGGCGACGAATTTCGGCTTCAATCTCTTTTTTGAAGGAATCGATTCGGCTTTCGTATTCATCTTTTTCGAGGCGTTCTTCAAGAGCCGTGAGATCACTACCAGTTTCTTGTTTGCTAGCCTCCATGAGTTTTTGCAACATATTGTCCAGATCAAGATTTCTCAGAGTGCGGTACAAGTAATACGTGCCGCCGACTGGACGACCTGGCTCCATCCCAGCAAAGCGTTGCACGGATTGTTTAGCTAAAGCACGCATCATGGCTTGGTCGCCATTCATCAAGGCTTTCATCAGCATCTGCGCGATTTCCTCGGGCGTCAGGCTGTCCATCCCGCCGGAAGACCCTTTGCCTTCGCCCTGTTGCATTTGCTCTTGCATCTCGCGCCACATCTGCTCAAGTTCGTCCTCTGAACCCTCGACAATTTTGTACTCCGATCCGCGCAACGAGAAGTACACCTCGAATACAGTCTCAAATGAACGCCAATGGGCGCTGTTCTTAACCATCGTGGCTCCCAACGCATACTTGAATGCGTCACGATCTTCAAGAGGAATGTGTCGCACCGCCTCCATGGCGTCAAGGTTCTCCGTCAGCGAGACCGGAAGCCCTGCATTTCGGAGTTCCTGAACAAAACCAGAGAGTAAGTCGAGCACGTTATGGACTCCAGCTTTCCTGGTTAAACCAGGTCGACGGAAAGTTCCTTGGAAGCCTTGGCGATATCAGACTGATACTTCAACAACACGTGCAAAGTCTCTTTAGCTGTCTGAGCATCGATTGAGTCGATATTGAGCAGCATCATGGTGCGCGCCCAGTCCAAAGTTTCGCTCACGCTCGGTGACTTTTTCAGATCTAGCATGCGGATACTGCGAACGATACGGGCAACCTGATCAGCTAAATGCTCGGTGATA
>SYDZ01000186.1 GCA_005801025.1 Actinomycetota bacterium | reverse complement strand
TTTCTCATGAAAATGCTCTCGGTCGTCCATTTAGTGGTGCTTCGGGTCTTTACCCGAAAGCCAATAGCAATGCAGTGCGTCTTTCAAAGGTGGCAAAGCACCTTCCCGTCAAGGTTATTTTCTATATCCGCCCACTAGAAACATTTGTGCCTTCGTACTACATGCAGTCAGTCAACGAGGGTGGAGTTCTCACTTTTGATAGTTGGTTGGAAAAGAACATTGATCTATCAAAACTTTCTTGGACGCCGGTAGTGCAGACTATTATTAAGCACTTCGGAGTCGACAACGTAGAGATTCGCGATTTCCGAGAAATTGATGCGGGGAACAAGATTTTTCTGAGCAACTTTTTTGCAGCCTGCGGTTTGAAATCTTTCACCGTCCCTGATTACAAAAAACTGCACAACCCTTCTCTCTCTGAACAGGGTCTGAAGATTGCTTTATCTGTAAATCCACTGCTGGAGAATTGGACTCAACGTAAGGCGATGCGTAAGTTTCTTCAAGCCAACTTCAACAACAGTAATGGCGAAGTGCCGAAATTGCTCGCTCCCGAACTTCGTGAAAAGCTGGCAGGCATTGATCTGCAAGAATATGACTCACTCCTCACTCGCAAGTAAGGCATCGCCCGCAGGGCGTGATGTTGTGACCTTAGGTCTTGGTGGATTCATCACACTTGCGGGAATCATGCACTTTGCAAATCCTGACTTCTTCAATGACATCGTCCCACCGCGATTACCTTTGAGTGAAAGTTTTTGGACTTATGCCAGCGGATTAGTTGAAATAATTGTTGGACCGATGTTGCTGTGGCGACGTTCTCGGCGGTGGGGGGCCGCTGCCGCTATCGCATTATTTATCGGCGTATATCCAGCCAATGTGTATATGGCATGGGACTGGCGCAATGAACCCTTCTCCAAGCAGATCGTGTCTTATGGCCGATTGCCATTCCAGTTTCTGTTCATATGGCTGGCATGGAGAGTCTGGCAACGCCAGAAAAACTGAGCTCTTAATGCCAAGCAAAGACTGGCTGTTCAAGATGATCCACGCGCTCGTTGATGCGACCCTCAAGAGCGACCCAACGCATTTGTAACAGCACTGCTCCAGTTGGGGCATGAATCAAGTCACCACTGAGTGGTATTTGAACGACTGGACGCTCACTCTCAGGAATAGTGACGAACCTTGGCGAGTCGCTGCGACAGAGTTCGCGTAATCCGATGCGATACACATGAGCGACTTCGCTGGGGTCAGGTGTTATTGACATATTCTCACCTGCCCAGATCACAACGGGAGTCATCACAAAGCCTGATCTTGTCGTGTAATCATCAAGGAGACCGAGCACATTGTGATGTGTGAGACGAAGGCCGAGTTCTTCATCTAATTCGCGTAAGGCCGCATCTATCGTTGTCTCGCCTTCATCTAATCTTCCTCCCGGCAGAGCCCACTGACCAGCGTGGCGATTCATTCGCGCTGCTCTACGACAAAGTAAGAAAGAAGCACCTCCAGATACCCCGCGCATTCGACCGTCTAAACCAGTGATATCGCCGGGCACGCCGCGCATCGGATTTTCAGATGGTTCAAATGGGTCATGATCGTCGTCTGCTTGGCTATCAATAATTACAATAGCCACGGCCGCACGACGTAGCCCCTCTGGTGATTGCGTACTTCGTTGGTGAGCCGCAAGATTGGTGGTGATTTGCTTGCGTAGATTGTCATCGAAAGAAAACACGATGTCCTAACCGCTGATGAGATGGCTGAGTCGTTGCAGCCCATCCCAAACATCAGTGAAGCGTGTTGTCAGTGGGCTGAGTCCCAGGCGCACAATGTCAGGTGGACGAACATCAGCCAAAACTTTGTGATGCGTGGCAAGGTCAGCCACAAGTTCTTTTGCTCGTGGATGAGAGATCGCGATGTGACAACCGCGTCGCTGTGGGTCACGAGGAGTTGATGTGGTGAGCCCAAAATGATCCACAACCTGCATCGCAAATGCCGTCAGGGCTTGACCTTTGGCGGCGATTTGTTTCATGCCGACGCGCTCTGAGAGCGCGATGCCTTCGTCAGCCGCTATCAGACTGAGTATGTGTGGAGTTCCCAAAAGCACGCGCCGAATATCATCGTGGGGGGCGAAGGGCATCTCCATGTCGAACTGATCTTTTTGCGCGAACCAGCCTTGAATAGGCTGCTGTATCTGCGAGTGCAAGTTTTCTGAGACATAGGTCCATGCAGGTGCGCCAGGGCCACCATTGAGGAATTTATAGGTGCAACCCACGGCAAGTTCAACGCCGAGAGCATGAACATCAAACTCAATGGCCCCCGCTGTATGTGAGAGATCCCACAACACCAATGCGCCGGCTTCTGTCGCCGAGGATGTAAACGCTTTGACATCATAAATTTCGGCAGTGCGATAATTAATCACACTGCGAACGACGACGGCGACATCGTGGAGGTCAATGCCGGGTTTCAACGGGCGGACAGTCAGACCGAGATCGTGAGCGATACCTTCAACGACATAACGGTCGGTCGGAAATTCGTCTGCTGCGACAGCGAGAACTTTGCGGTCAGGGCGAAGTGCTAGTGCAATGTGGACACCCTGGTAAAGATTGAGTGTTGTGCTGTCGTGCACCGCGACCTCGCCCGGCAAGGAACCGATAATGGCCCCCATTCGATTGCCCACCACACGCGGCATGTCCAGCCAATGATCCCAACTGCCAATGAGATCGCTAGCCCATTCATTTTCAACAACTTGTTTAAGGCGCGCCACGGTGGCTTTGGGTGTACGACCAAGTGAGTTGCCATCGAGATAGACGAGATCATCATCTGGAATGACGAACTCAGCACGGAAAGATGCCAGAGGATCATCTTGATCTAGACGTTCTGCTTCTTGGCGACTACTCACATACCTAGTCTGCCTGAAAGAGTCTCAGGAGGCGACGGTGAAGGAAGTCCCACATTCATGAAGAGGTGCGCCCTAAAAAGACCCGTAGCACCTAACTCTGACCCCCGATGACGCCCTTTTCAGCGACTACGGTAGAGATGTGATTCTTTCTGACCGCTCCCTCAGGGAGGCGATAGCAGCAGGCCGAATAGTGATTGAACCTTTTGCCGATGGGCTCATTCAGCCTTCGTCAATTGATGTCAGGGTGTCCAACCTGTTCAGCGTGTTTCGCAATCACACGGCTGGGATCATTGATGTCAAGAAAGATATGACAGGGCTGAATGAACTGGTGGAGATTCCACAAGATGGGGTGTTTATGTTGCATCCGGGGGAATTTGTCTTGGGATCCACACTTGAGCGTATTGCCGTACCGAATGATTTGGTCGCGCGCATTGAGGGTAAGAGTTCACTCGGTCGTCTTGGTCTCCTGATCCATTCGACAGCAGGGTTCATTGATGCAGGCTTTGATGGTCACATCACGTTAGAACTGGCCAATGTTGCCAGTTTGCCGATCACGCTCTATCCCGGCATGAAGATCGGTCAAGTGAGTTTTATGACAATGACGACACCTGCCGACAAGCCATATGGTTCGGGTGCCAGCGGTTCGAAGTACCACGGTCAAAGGGGTCCAACTCCTAGCCGTTACTTTGAAAACTTTGGCGATTGATTCATCCAAATATTTGGGGAAAACATGTCTCAGACAGTGAAGGGCGTCATCCATACTGCAAGCCATTCACCGGGTTGATGTTGCTTCCATGTCGTTGGGGCTCATGCCGATGGTGGAGATGCAATCTTCAGTGGAGACACTCTCTTTTATCGGGGACCAGAGGTAACAGGCCGAAGCGTTAGTGATTACGACACGATCGTGACTTCAATTTGTCGCAAGTTGTTTGGTTTACCTGCCGAGACAATTGTCCATACTGGTCACGGAGATCGCACCACTATCAATGCCGAACTAGCCGCATTGGGACTTGCATAAGAAACTTTTGCTTAGGGGAACTTTCTTGCGGTTCAACACCGTCAAAATATGGTGAAAACCAAATTTCCTATCCCAGTTGTAGCCGTCGTGTTGTTGGTCACTGGTTGTTCATCGAGTGGGTCAGCTCCAGATTCAACACTTGATGGCTCAAAGAACCCAGACTCATCAAAAACTGAGATTTCAACATATGGGGGCTTTGATGACTGCGCTGCAGTTCTTGATTGGACGAAGGCTGAGATGTTGAAACGTGTCGGACCCTACGGGCTTGAGACGTATCCCTATATGTACGAAAATTGGAGATCAAACGGGCCTGAAGGCGATATGGCTGCCTCAACTGAAGCTCCTACCTCAGACTCATCATCAGGTGCTGACTTTGCCCCGATTCTGGGAACATCCACCACAAACACGCAAGAAACAAATGTCGATGAAGGTGACATCGTTGAGACTGATGGGCGTTTCGTGTACAGCATTATTGATCATCGCATTCGCAGTGTCGATCTTGACAACGCAGAGTTATTGAGTGAAATTGGTTTGCCTCAAGGCGATTCGCAAATGGTGCTTTCTGGCAATCAACTTTTGGTCGCGACGATGACGTGGGATAGTACGGCGGACACAATCATTTCTAACTTTGATATCAGCGATGGTGTGCTGACTTTGAATCGGCGGGATCACCTTGAGGGCTCGCTGATATCGGTGCGCGCCGTAAACAGCCGAGTTCACGTTGTCATGAACAGTTCATTTATGCATCGAGTTGATTTTGTTAGTCCTCGTGATGGTTCGCAGGATTCACTTGATGCTGCAGAAAAACGCAATATTGAAGTAGTGAATGCTCTCGCTGTTGAAGATTTTGTGCCACGGACATTTGAAGAAGGCCCAAAGGGAACTTGGGGTACAAAGTCAATGGCAATTGATTGTACGAATTTGGGGCATCCTTCAAGTTTCAGTGGTTGGGGAGTGACTTGGGTTGCAACAATTGATTTGAGTTCTCCAGCAGTGGCACCTATCGGAACAGTCGGCATATTGGCTCAGTCGACGAGCACCTACACTTCGACAGTGAGTATGTATATCTCTACGACCCGTTGGGACGATTCGGTGTATAAGGATTTTGTGTCGACTCGTCAAGAGTCGCCGTACACAGACATTCATGCTTTCTCCTTCAGCGCTGATGCATCAGAGTTAACTTATGTTGCTTCAGGACGTGTCATCGGGACTCTGCTTAATTCATATTCGATGTCTGAATATGACGGCGCGCTGCGTGTAGCGACAACATTTTTCGATGACGACTTTGGTGGTGGCCAAGATAATGGCGTGCATATCCTAAAAGTGGAAGGCTCAAAGCTCAATGAAATAGGCGCGGTTAACGGTATGGGGCGTGGCGAGACAATTCAAGGAGTTCGTTTTGACGGACCACGTGGTTATGTTGTGACATTCAAGCAAGTTGATCCGTTGTATGTTCTTGACCTCTCCGACCCGACTTCGCCTGAGCTTGTTGGTGAACTGAAAGTGCCCGGCTACTCGACATATCTCAAGCCGATTGATGGCGACCGGGTGATCACTGTTGGAATGTCTGGCACGGAGACTGGTCAGATAACTGGAGCCCAGGTCGCTGTTTTCGACGTCTCCAATCCGAGCAATCCAGTACAAGTCGCAACTGCCGAGATTGCGCAATGGAGTGAAGCAACCTCTGACCCGCACGCATTTTTGTGGTGGCCAGAGACTGGACAGATTGTTGTCCCGAAAGAACTGGAGTGTGAGGAATTTGGCGGATCTGGATGTGAGTCAGCAGTGGTGCTCAAACTCGAGGGCAGCACACTGACCGAGCAAGGTCGCCTCTTTCAGTGGTTCCCTATTCGTCGAGCGGTCATTGCACAGAATCAACTGGTCACTGTCAGCGCTGGTGGAACGATGGTGAATCAATTGTCTGATTTATCGAAGATCGCCGATATTCGATTTGATGTCCCTGGAACTGATGCAGAGGACAGTCTCCCTTGATTCATTCCGTACACTGCAGGTCATGACTGGGCCATTGCAACTGACTTTTGTGACTTCGGCGGTTGACGCCAAGACGCTCCCGAATTCCCCTGCCGAAGTTGCCGTGGTCGGACGATCAAATGTGGGCAAGTCGTCGCTCATCAATGCTCTCGCTAATCACAAACAGTTGGCACGTGTGTCTAAGACCCCGGGTCGTACACAACTGATCAACCTTTTCTCAATGCCAAATGGCAGCACCTTGGTTGACTTGCCGGGTTATGGCTATGCCGCTGTTCCGGGACGAGTGAAACAAGGTTGGCAAAAAATGATTGAGGGTTATTTACTCGATCGAGAAGAATTGGTCAATGTTTTTGTTCTTGTTGATGGAGAAATTGGTCCGACAAAACTTGATGTGCAGATGTTGACATGGTTGCGTGCCAGTGAGATCCCGCACACAGTTGTGGCCACGAAACATGACAAGGTGAAGTCAGCAAAAAGGGCGACGCGCAAGAAAGATCTTGCTGCTGGATGCATGTTGGAACCAGGCGACATTGTCTGGGTCAGCGCTAGTAAAGGTGTCGGCATCGAGCAACTGCGATCCTTGGTGTATAGCCACCTAACCCTCTAAGGAATTAACGACGCAGAAGCGGGGTTGAGGGATTGGCTAATAGGCGTTCGCCGTTTTCAATGGCTTCCAACAAGTGGATTGAAATGTCTGCCACCTTAACTTGATCTTCCTCAACGCCAGCACCCTTGACTCCGTCATCAAGCATGATGTAGCAGAACGGACAGGCTGTCGCCACGCGACTAGCACCAGTACTAATTGCTTCACGGGCGCGCTCATCGTTGACCTTGGTGCCGATGGTTTCTTCCATCCACATCCGTGCGCCACCCGCACCGCAGCACATTCCAGTAGTGCCATTGCGTTGCATCTCAACAACTTCAATGCCCTTGATTGAAGCCACAACTTTACGTGGTGCCAAGTACACATCATTATGTCGACCGAGATAGCAGGAGTCATGATACGTAATGCGCTCTTCAAGTGTTGCGTTACCGACATCAAGTTGTCCACTGTCAATGAGTTGTTCCAACAACTGGGTGTGGTGGATGACTTCATATTTCCCACCAAGTTGTGGGTACTCATTAGCCAAAGTATTGAAACAATGTGGACATTGGGTGATGATCTTCTTCACGCCCATACCGTTGAGCATGTCAACATTGGGCATTGCCAGCATCTGGAATAAGTATTCGTTACCTGAACGCCGCGCCGAATCTCCCGTGCACATTTCACTTGGTCCCAAGATTGCGACGTCAATGCCTGCGCGCTTGAGAAGTTTGGCCAGTGACTGCGTGACCTTTTTATTCTTGTCGTCAAACGAT
>SYDZ01000185.1 GCA_005801025.1 Actinomycetota bacterium | reverse complement strand
ATGTTTCGTTGCACTTCACCAGTGCCACCTCCGATTGTGAGCGAACGCGCAAACATATAACCATCAAACCAACCAGGATGTTCAAGCGCCCGCAGACCGACGCCACCGCCGCCACCAAGCCCGTTATGCGATCCGCTCTCACTACTCTCGGCGACGCCACGCAACATTGCTTGCGCTCCTAACAAATCACGCGCAACTTCCATCACATTTTGTCCATGCTCGTCAGCAAGAATCTTGCGAATGCTCGCCTCTGCTCCTGGTTGCTCACCCCGCAAACGTGCCGAGAGCGTACGCATCCGAATTAAATCCAAAAGAACATGCTCTGTGTAAATGACTGCGAGTCGCTGGCGCATCACAGGGTCGGTGATGGTTCCGCGCAGACGCACAGCATCCAACATCTCCAAAGCAGTTGGGCCACTCCCCCACAGCACTCCACCAGTTGATAATGAGACACGTTCGTTACCCAAAGTGACCTTCGCTAAACGCCAACCTTCGTCTTGTTCACCGACCAGATTGGCGGCGGGGAGACGAACGTCTGTGAAAAAAACTTCGTTAAATGTGCTGGCGCCCGTCATCTCGCGGATCGGGCGAATCTCAATGCCAGGAAGATTCATTGGGCAAATGAAATACGAGACTCCCTTGTGTTTGGGAGCATCAGGGTTTGTGCGGGCGATCAAGATGCCGTACTTGGCATATTGCGCTCCACTTGTCCAAATCTTTTGCCCATTGACGATGTACTCGTCCCCGTCACGGACTGCCCGTGTACCCAAATTCGCTAGATCACTTCCGCTACCCGGCTCACTAAAAAGTTGACACCAAAAATCTTCGCCCGACAGCAAGCGCGGAATGTATTTTTCCTTTTGCTCCTCAGTCCCAGCGAAAACAAGTGTCGGCCCAGCCCAACCAATGCCGATTGGGTTTGACGGACGACGGATACCAGCCTTACTCAACTCATCATCAATGATGAGTTGATGCACTGGATCAGCTCCAAGTCCAAATGGTGTCGGCCAATGAGGAGCCACATAACCAGCGTCAGCCAAGACTCGTCCACTCGGGTGCGGGTTATGAGCAATCCACTCGCGCACCACAACACGACGGGGGTCATCGCTGGCGGGAAGTTCAAAGTCCATTGCCAAATCTTAGTTTGAGCCAATACTGGAGCAGCACCCGCAAACGCCTACGATTGGCGATTGTGTCAATAACTCGTGCATGGAACTTTGCAGACGCCTGGGAATCAGTCGCCGCCCGTCTTCACGATGCCCCCGCCCAACAACATCAAGATCAAATTTTTACATGGTCTGTTTTCAATCGTCGCGCCAACGGTGTCGCGACGGGATTGCTTCAGGCGGGCGCCCGTCAACAGGACAAGGTTGCCCAGTACATGTACAACTGCCCACAATATCTTGAAAGCATTTTTGCAACCTTCAAGGCGGGGCTTGCGCCAGTCAACACCAACTATCGCTACACCGATGATGAGTTGGTGTATATCTGGGACAATGCCGATGTCGTAGCAGTCGTATTTCATGGCGTCTTTGCAGACACAATTGAACGGCTACGACACCGAGTGCCAGGCGTCATCGTCTGGCTATGGGTCAGTGACGGTACTGGTCCATGTCCGACGTGGGCAACCGATTACGAAGTCTGCGCCGAGCAAGGCACTGAGACGAATGTTCAAGGCTCGTGGGGTCGCAGCGGTGACGATCTTTTATTGCTGTACACCGGCGGAACGACTGGCATGCCCAAGGGTGTGATGTGGCGCCAGGAAGACCTGTTTTTAACATTAGACAGCACGAACAAAAAGCGCCTCCCGCCCACGCCGCAAGGAGATCCCATTGGCGAACGCTCGCTACGCCCTGGTCCGCGTAATCTGCCCGCTGCGCCTTTGATGCACGGCACGGGTCTGTTCAATGCGATGAGCAATCTGACTGTGGCGGGATGCATCATCACTATGGCTGGGCGCAAATTTGACCCTGCAGAATTACTGGACACTATTGAAAAATATCATGTCAACTCAATGTCAATTGTTGGAGATGCTTTCGCCAAACCAATTTTGCGGACTCTTGATAGTGAACCACAGCGATGGGATATCTCCAGCCTGCGGGTCATCGTCTCAAGTGGTGTGATGTTCGCTGCCGAAACAAAACAGGGTTTACTCCGACACAGCGAGCGACTGATCATGGTTGATGCCTTAGGTTCATCTGAAGCAATTGGCATGGCGCAAAGTACAACATCAGCGGCTGGGGAATCACAGACTGCATCTTTTGCACTTGGTGCGAATACCAAGATCCTCACCGAAGACGGTCGAGAAGTTCAACCGGGAAGCAGCGAAATCGGTCGAGTTGCGTTGAAAGGCAACACTCCCATTGGCTACTACAAAGATCCCGAAAAGTCTGCCAAGACATTTCAAATCATCAACGGGGTGCGCTGGTCAATTCCTGGCGACTGGGCCAGCATCGATATCGACGGCACAGTGCACCTTCTTGGACGAGGTAGTCAGTGCATCAATACCGGTGGCGAAAAGGTGTACCCCGAAGAAGTTGAGGAAGCCTTGAAATTACATCCGAGTGTGGCCGATGCAGCCGTCGTCGGCGTACCTGATGAACGCTTTGGGCAAGCCATCACCGCTCTCGTTGAAGCATTGCCCGGCCAAAACATTGTTGAGGCAGACCTGATCGCCTTTATCAAGCAGCATTACGCGGCCTACAAGGCCCCCAAGCGAGTCATTACCGTGGCCACCGTGGGGCGAGCCAGCAACGGCAAACTTGATTACAAGGCTCTGACCGAAATTGCCTTGGCAACACTCACATAACATTTCAGACGAACATCAATCCCCCCACAACAATCTAGGAGCACACCATGTCAACACTCGGATATGACGGAAAAGTAGCGATCATCACCGGAGCAGGTGGCGGTCTTGGTCGCCAGCATGCCTTAATGATGGCCAAGCGTGGAGCATTGATCGTCGTCAACGACCTCGGCGGATCAATTGATGGGGTTGGATCTAACGCCTCGGCTGCACAAATAGTTGTTGATGAAATCAAAGCCATAGGTGGAGAAGCGGTGGCTGATCACAACACAGTCGCCACTCCTGAAGGTGGACAGGCAATCGTTCAAACCGCCATCGACACCTATGGTCGCGTAGACATTGTGATTAACAATGCGGGCATCCTGCGCGATAAGGCGTTCCACAACATGACCCCCGATCTGTTGAATCCGGTGCTTGATGTGCACTTAAAGGGCGCCTTCTACGTCACACAACCTGCTTTTGTGCGTATGCGTGAACAGGGCTATGGACGAATCATTTCTACTTCGTCGGCCGCAGGAGTTTTCGGCAACTTTGGACAGACAAACTACGGCGCTGCCAAAATGGGACTCGTTGGTTTCACCCGCGTACTCGGCGTTGAAGGTGCCCGTTTCAATATCAAGGCGAATGCCATTGCCCCATTAGCAATGACCCGCATGACCGAAGATATTTTAGGTGCGCTCAAGGACAAACTTGCTCCCGAATTAGTTTCGCCGTTGGTGGCTTTCTTGGCACACGAAGAATGTTCAGTGAGCGGACAACTATTTTCTGTGGGTGGTGGACGCGTGGCTCATGTTTTCTTGGGAGAAACCAATGGCTACTACTCGCCAACTTTGACTCCAGAAGATGTGCAGAATAATTGGGAGACCATTACCGCTCGCGACAACTTTTCTGTGCCAAACAATTTAGGCGAGGAAACTGCGATGTTTCTTTCATTTTTTAAGTAACTAACCTATGAACTGAGGTTTCTCATGATCACTGTGGATGAGTTTGGTGCCCAAGCTCGGCAATGGTTGGCTGAAAATAAACATCTTGCTCCACGTGATTACGGAGCTATTTGCCCACCCGACATGATCAAAGCCGGTCTGAGTTGGCAACGACATCTCTTTGCACATGGTAAGGCTGGAATCCATTGGCCCGTTGAGGCCGGTGGTCAAGGTCTGACTGCCGCCCATCAAGGTCAATGGCTCTACGAGTGCGCTCTCGCAGGTGTACCTGGCGTCTTCAATATGGTGGGACTAGTCCTCGCAGGTGGATCGATACAAAAGTTTGGAACTCCAGAACAACAGAGTATGCACCTCAATGCGACTCTGCGTGCCGATCACGTATGGTGTCAACTATTTAGCGAACCTGGCGCTGGTAGCGACCTTGGTTCACTGAGCACAAAGGCCGAACGTGACGGTGATCGTTT
>SYDZ01000184.1 GCA_005801025.1 Actinomycetota bacterium | reverse complement strand
TTTTCACCACAGCAGCATTTACCGCACCACTCGGAGCTCTCATTTTTTCTTCCTTACATACTCGTGATTCGTGGAGTTTGACGGGTTGGAAAGTTCTTTTCGGTCTACAAGATATACGCGGTCTGGACATTGACTTGCCCTCATCACTTGCGACTTCGTTGGTCTACGCACTTGCTGCTACAGCCATTGCAGTGCCCATTGGAATGGCAGCCACGGCCTTCGCCCGACGGCATTGGATCCACACCGCCGTCGTCCTACCACTCTCAACATCTCCCGTTGTTCTCGGCTTAGCAATCCTCATTACCTATGACCGAGCGCCATTTGATTTTCGCTCAAGTCGCCTGTTGATTCCTCTCGTTCACGCCGCCATCGCACTGCCATTCGTCATGCGGGCCACGATTGCAATAGGGAGCGTCATTCCACCCGATCTCCGTCACGCGGCAGAAACCTTAGGCGCCAGTCCGTGGCGACGCTGGCTAAACATTGATCTACCTCTCCTCCGCCCTGCCCTGGCAACTGGAGTGGCATTTTCTCTTGCCATGTCCTTAGGCGAGTTTGGGGCAACCAGTTTTCTCACTCGCCGCAATTCCTCAACCTTGCCGATTTCAATCGCCAATCTTTTTAGTCGTGCAGGCGATATTCCGCGTAGCACCGGCATGGCTGCGGCGACTTTATTGATCTTCATCACGGGTCTTTTGGTCATCAGCGTTGATCGGCGTTCGTACTCATGAGCCTGTCAATTCGCCACCTCTCATTTTCTTATAACGAGCGAGAATTACTGAATGACCTCTCTCTTGAAGTAGCAAGTGGACAGACCATGGCGATCGTCGGACCTTCAGGTTCAGGAAAATCCACTTTGTTACGACTCACCGCTGGATTACTCGTTGCACGTCATGGGGAAATCCTGATCAGTGGAGTCAATGTCAGCGCTACACCCACACACCTGCGCTCTGTCGGCCTGGTCTTTCAAGACAATCAGCTCTTTACGCATCTCAACGTTTTCAATAATGTGGCTTTCGGATTAAAGATGGCTCATCACAGTCGATCAGCAATCGCTGCGCGCTGCGAGGAATTATTGAATCTTGTGGGGCTCGCGGAACACTCGCAACAATCGGTCTCCACTTTGTCTGGCGGGCAGGCCAAACGAGTGGCCCTGGCGCGGGCTTTAGCCCCCAAACCACTGGTGCTGTTACTGGACGAACCCCTGACTGGACTTGACGATGAACTGCACGACCGTTTAGCAACTGATCTGCGACAGATACTGCAGACGTCCAAGACCACTGCCTTACTTGTCACTCATGATCTTGCTGAGGCTCACACCATTGCTGACGCAATCACCCACATTCCATCAGCCCATCGCCAATAGGCTGATGGAATGATTATTGCTCGACATCGAGGTCACATAAAGTGACAGTCACTATTCGCTTTGCGACGACTGCTGAGGTGCGACCATTGCGTCTTGAAGTTCTGCGGGCCGATACAACAAACAAGACAGTCGACTTTGAAGGCGATGACGACGCCACGACGCGACATTTGGTTGCCGTGAATGCACACGGGGAGATCGTTGGTGTGAGCACATGGTTAGAGCGAGATCTCGACCAACAACCTCATCTGCGGGGGCTACAACTGCGCGGCATGGCTACAGCGTCCTCTGTCCAAAACCAAGGAATTGGAGCCCTGATTTTGGCCGCCGGAGTGGACTACGCGCTGTCATTGGATGCCGATCTCATATGGGCCAACGCCCGTGATCAAGCCCTCAATTTCTACAATCGCAATGGCTTCGTCACTACTGGAGAAGGGTTCATTGAGTCAGTCACCCGACTCCCCCATCATCGTGTCATCAAATCCTTGAGATAGATACTCAGGTGCTGACCGCAACCCCGCATCAGACGCACACAATCAAAGATGCAGGTAAGTCAAGAAATCGCCACCCAACTCCAGACCCTGATTGAGAATGAACTCGTCGATCTCCTGCGCCTGAATTCCCATCAAACGTGGATCGGCCCGCGGCGCTCAAACTTAGAGCATGAACTGCAAAAGATCCGTTGGATTCTTGGGCGAAGCATTGAAATTCTTCAGGTGACGCCTGACCTAACGACGTAATTCTGGTGAGTTACTTGGCCTTTGAGCCTGAGCGACTGGCGGCCATGTACACATCTCTGCAAAAACTTAGCGATCAACTCCAAGTGGTCGTCCACCGACTGAAATTCTCTTTCTTGTATCTCCCAGAGGTCCACGGACAGCTGCATGACTGCCGCTCTCTTATCGAAAGTCAGCAGATCATCGTTGGCAATGTTTTAAAGAGCGATCTCAATTTCTCAGACATGGTGCCAAGCCCGATAGCTATGGGAATTCGTTGCCGACTTGATGACTGGCTCAAGCACAACCCTGGCTGGTGGGCAGAAGCCACGCATCCTCAAGCAACGCTCATTGATGAACTTTTACGGCCAGTCGCCAACGACCCCCATGTCGCTGGGAAACTTATAGATGACACTTCTTTTCTTCCCCCTCTTATCTACGGAGCACATGACACAGCAATCATTGCAAAACTGTGGTTATCTGCCACCGACCCGCGCACGACAACAATTCACCTTGCCGGTCAGCGAATTATTCGCCTTGTCCGCGCCGTCTTTGAGGAACATGATTGGAATGATGGCATTGCCCCAACGTGGAATGACCTGATTGATCAACGACGGATTGAAACAGAAGTTAAAGAACTCTTGGGACTAGTCATCGCCCCGTGGCAAATGCAATTCAGTGGTTTGGCTCACCAGTGGAACTGGGATGCTCAAGAAGGTCTCGTACGACTGCGCGATGTTGCCCGTTCTCGGTCGGCGGCACTTGCTCTCGCAAACGGATTGGCCAATTCATTGTTGCTCAATCTTCGGGTCCTGCCGCTGAGTAAGCAATTACGGCTTCAGCACATTGATGACGTGGCTTTCAGTATTGGATCCTCCACTGAGATTTTTCAGAGAGCGAAAATTGATCACGCCGAATTTCAAGCCTCTTATATTGAAGCCTTGCTGTCACTCCCCTCCCTATCACCGATCCGGGTACCGTGGCCGTTATCGCTCGCTGTCCCGCAAGCCACACGCTCGCTCGCGCAAGTCTTTGATGATTCTGATGAGATCACCAAGTCATCAGCGATTGACAAGATCAATAGTCGAGAAGCTTTAGCCGCCATCGCCTACTCCGCGGTGTGGGTCTCGGCGCTTTCACAAGGGCGGATCAATGAGCAAACTCTTGAACCGCCAGCGGAGGTTCAACTTGAACTACAACACACATTTGACTCAATCATTAATCAAGCCGACAAAGGTGAACTGTCAGCGATTATCAATGATTAGCCGGGAATCTGAATGTTGGTACTCAAGCGAACACTGCTCTGTGAATCAGGCTCAAGGAAAAGTTCCAAGGTCCACAGTCCAGGAAACAAAATCGCTACCGATCCTGAGAAGTGATTGGGTGCAAGTTCCGTAACAGGCACAGCTATCGTCGGAACCTCCGAATCAGGCAGAGTCAGTCGCATCGTTAGATTTTGCACGGGAGCCAAAGCACCACTTGGGGTGCTGATCGTGACATGAATTTCGTTATTGCCGGTTCGCCCTGGAGTCACAGCAATGTTGCCAATCGTGTCACCATTCACCGCTTGCACGAGATAGACCGCATCTGGCGCCGTCACTTCTGGCGAAGCAGCAACCAGTGAACTGGTGACGCCGAAAATGACCACCACCAATCCCAATTCAAGAAGTAGAACACGTCGGATTGACACGCTATGCCCACGGTGAATCAGCCACCTTCCCACGGCGCCAAGGGTCACCACCGCAATCGCAATAGCAGTCTTGACTACAAGAGTTTTTCCCCAAGTTGTCTCCGTGACATCGCTGAGAGCGGGAACCAAATGCCATGTTTGCCATAAACCGGAAAGAACCGCTAGCGGAATAGCAATTGTCGCCATTTGAGAAAATTTCCCCACGACCTCCGCAAAGTTAGTCTTCTTTGCCAAGAAAGCGATCACCACTAATCCACCTGCCCACAAAATGACGCTCGCAAGGTGTACCGCATCAATAGCAACTGCCAAGTTCGAACTTGATGAGGCGCTGGGGTGACCTGCTGCCGAGAAAGTTAAGACCACTCCTGCACCCAGCAAGACAGCGGTTGATCTCCACCACGACGTTGCTGAACGATGAAAGTTTTTACGCAATGCAATCAGGAGACCGAGAATCCCCAGCAGGAAGATCTCACGAATCATGATTGCCCGACCTTGGCGGGTGTCCACGACATCAGACCACAACGAAGTGCTCCACACATCGGACCACTTGCCAGCGATCGCATAAGGACCCTGAGTGACAAACAATGTCACGGTGCTAGCGAAACTCAATACCCAACCGAGGCCGACAACTTGTGCCAGGCGGCGCGCACGAATTCCTCCACCAACCATCATCGCTAAACAACCCAATAAGAGGCATAAACCAGCGAAGCCAGCGAAACGCGCAATGCCCATGACCCATGACAAACCTGCCGGACCGCTTTGCCCAGACAAGACATTATTAATCAAGTCCTGTGTGGCTTGCACACCCTCAGCAGACCCAATTTGAAACGTGTATGCCCCATCTATTGCATGTCCATCATCAGATAGTGCGCGCCATGCTACGACATACAGACCATCAGGGATATCTGGCACTCCACCAGCAATCAAAACTGCTGGATCCTCGGGTGATACCAAGGCTTCACCCACGACAATGCGCTGCCCATCTTCGTTATACAACTCGATTGATCGCGCCACCGGCGTGACTGGTTCATTGAAATAAAGAATGATTTCCGTCGGGGCTGATTGCATGACCTCGGCGGGTGCCGGAGATGATGAATCCAACTGACCATGTGCCACAGCAGGCGATGCCCACAGCAGGGAGATAAACGCTCCGGCCAGCACAACTTTTACCGTTCGAAGTTTCAAGATTCTCCTCATCCCATTAAGCCAGCAGGCGACAGACCTTCAATACTGACACGACCGAGCAACCAACCTAGGCGTTGAGCGGGAGCCAAGGTGCGAACTTGGCTGGGTAAGTCGTTGAAACCCATAGGTCCATGAGCCTTGAACTGCATCGTCATTCCCGGTAAGTCATGGCGCACATAATCCAATGACCAAGATTCAGGCCCGTCACCGCCGAGTTCTGACAATCCCAAATCGCCGTGATGTACCTCGACCTCCCTCCAGCGCCGCAATGGCAAATCGACCACACTGGCTATCGATCCAGATACCATGCGCGCGGTGCCGAACCAACCTTGTCGGGCGCTAGCGATGGCACCTTCAAGGTCATAAATTGAGCGACGCACATCCACGACATGCTCTTTGGCTGAGCGCTGCGCAACGCCCTCAATGGCCGCCACCCGCGCCAACATTCCGCCCTCATACTGATCAATGATTTGACCCTGCTCAGCGGCCAAAAAAATGCGCCGAATGCTGTCACCTTGCTGAGTGATGTGGGCAAGCACATGACCCACGGTCCAACCCTCTAACAACGAAGGCAGTCCCACCATCTCATCAGTCAAGGCCTCAAGATCTAGAAGTAGTTTTTGGTGAGATCTTGCTAGTCCTTCAATGACACGATTGACACGAGCAGCGTCAAAAGTACTCCCCACTCGCCAAACTATAGTTGCCTCAGCACCCCTTGAGTCTGTTGAGTCGGTGATGCGGGCAAAAACTGCGCCTATTTCTTAAGCAAGCGGGACTGTTCTGCGCGGCACAACAACAACGGTGCCATCTTCTTCATGGTGCACGCTGACCGAGACCCCATAAAACTCCGACAAAGTTTCAGCCTTCAATACCTCTTGTGCCGGCCCGCTGGCCACGCAATGACCTTGATGAAGTAACGCTAAGCGATCGCTATAGAGGCCAGCCAGGGTGAGATCGTGCATCGCCGAGACAACGGTGAATCCGTGTTCACGGCGCAGACTGTCAACGAGTTCAAGAGCTTGCTGTTGATGACCAATATCGAGCGCTGTCGTGGGTTCGTCGAGCAACATGATCGGTGCCTCTTGAGCCAATGCCCGTGCAATCACCAGTCGTTGTCTCTCGCCACCAGACAAAGTTCCTAAAGGACGCGTCGCAAAAGGCTGAAGATCAAGACGTTCAATAACTCGCTGAACCATCATCCGATCTTGCTTAGTTTCCTGACCAAAATATCCCACATAAGGATTGCGCCCCAATAAGACATACTCAAAGGCAGTCATATCGTCAGGCATTGCCGGCGACTGGGGAACGTGGGCCACGAGTGCCGCACGTCGGCGCGCCGAGCGCAGATTGAGCGGTGAGCCGTCCACCAGAACACTTCCCGAATATGCCACCAGTCCGGCTGCTGAACGCAATAGCGACGACTTGCCAGCGCCATTGGGACCAATCAGACACAGCCACTCACCTGGATGCACCGTGTCGTTGAAAGAAGTGACCGCTGCGGAACAACCGTAGGAAACGCTGACATCAACGAAAGACAGCGAACTCATCGGGACGTACCTTGCCGTGACC
>SYDZ01000183.1 GCA_005801025.1 Actinomycetota bacterium | reverse complement strand
CCGCAGGGGGAGCGAAATCGGTGCACATGGTTGATGTCAGCGCTCCTGCCTTGGCAACAGCGCACCGCAATCTGGCACACAATCATGCGATCGCATCAATACCAAAGTGTCAGGTCACCGACATCCGAGGTGATGCTTTTGTTGCTCTAGAGGCCATGGTTGAGCAAAAACGCACCTTCGACATTGTGATTCTTGATCCACCATCATTCGCTCAAAATCAAGCGTCAGTCATTCGTGCACTCAGTTCTTATGAACGGTTGGCAAAACTTGGTATGCGTTTGACCGCCCCAGGTGGAACCCTGTTGCAGGCTTCGTGTTCAAGTCGTGTGACGATTGAGGAACTTGCCGACGCGGCCTACTTGGCGGCCCGCAGTGTGCATGTTGATATTGATGAGTTCAGACGCACCGAACATGCCGTGGACCATCCTATTGGGTTTGAATTCGGTGCTTACCTGAAGGCGATTTATTATAAAGTCACCCCTTATGGGGTCTAATTAGTCCCCTTCTGCTGAGCCGAATCGCCATATTTTCACTATCCTGAAGTAGACCAAGTGGGAAGGCTGGGCATGAGTGGAAATTCGGTGTTCCGGCACCAAATCAGTGGAATCTTGAGCATCGCCGCTGTTGAGGCCCCTCGTGTCGTCACCTCCGACTGGATTGATGAGCAGTTGGCCGAGACCTATCTGCGTAATGGCTTACGTCCAGGGTTGCTGGCTGGTCTTGCAGGCATTGAGGAACGGCGTTGGTGGGATGACAGTGTCTCTTTCACCGATGCTGCAGCGATGGCGGGACGCGCCGCCATCGAAAAGGCGGGGATTGATCCAGCGCAGATCGGCATCTTGATCTCAACTTCGGTGTGTAAAGAAAATCTTGAGCCCTCAGTGGCATGTGCGGTACACGACGAGTTGCAGTTGTCAACTTCATGTTTGAACTTTGACATCTCTAATGCTTGTCTCGGTTTCATCAACGCCATGCATCTGGCGGCCACGATGCTTGATGCAGGAACTGTTGAGTATGCCTTAATCGTTGATGGTGAGGGCAGTCGTTACACCCAAGAGACAACTCTTGAGCGCTTAAAAAATCCCATGTCATCAGCAGGCGATGTTTTCTCTGAGTTTGCCTCGTTAACTCTTGGATCAGGTGCTGCGGCCATGGTGATGGCCCGCGCAGATCGCCACAACGATGTACATCGCCTCATCGGTGGTGTCGGTCGTGCGGGTACTGAACACAACTCATTGTGTGTCGGAACATTAGATCGTATGACGACCGATACGCACGGGCTTTTGGTGGCAGGACTTGATTTAGCGGCAGCGGCATGGAAAGCCTCTGCGGAGAGTTTTGATTGGTCTGATGGTCTTGATTGGTACATCATTCATCAGGTCAGCAAAGTTCATACCACCATGATTTGTGATCGCCTCGGGATCAACCCCGCAAAAGTTCCGTTGACTTTCCCGCATTACGGCAATGTGGGTCCAGCAGCGATCCCGATCACTCTGGCGAGTGTGCAAGATCAAATTCAACCCGGTCAACGGGTGTTATGCCTCGGAATCGGTTCGGGACTCAACACCAGTTTCTCGGAAATTCTCTGGTGACAATGAGCGTTCCGTCCGCCGCGCGATTGGGCGAGTTCGGTGTCGACCCATCGTGGTCAAAGTTCGTAGATGTGCCGAGCCATTCAGGTGGGACTCATCGTTGGCACATACTTGAGCGGCCAGGAATGGGTGCCGATGCACCGACAATTTTGTGCATTCACGGAAATCCAACGTGGTCTTTTTTGTGGTCGCGTTTGATGAGCGAGATCAGCCCTGCCTTTCGGGTGCTTGCTCCGGACCAATTATCAATGGGGTTTTCTGATCACATCGGAGAGCGTCCTTATCGTGATCGTGTTGGCGACATTGATGATCTTGTGACGGCTCTCGATATCCACGGACCGTTGTGGATCGTTGCCCAAGATTGGGGCGGGGCGATTGCTATGGGTTACGCCACCAGTCATCGTGCGCAAGTCGCTGGACTTATTTTGTCCAATACTGGTATCGCGATTCCTGCGGGTCGCAAAGCCCCACGCCTCATTCGGATTTCGGCTACTAGTGGCCTACATGGTTTGATCACCCGCACGACCTCTCTGTTTGTACGGGGGACTGGATATCTGCCTGGCGCTGGTTTGACCAAGCAGCAGCGACGGGCATTGGTCGCTCCGTATCGTGCGCAAGACCGACGAATCGGTGTGGCCGGTTTTGTGGCTGATGTGCCCTTTGATGAGAGGCATCCTTCGTCCCGCGATCTAGCCAGTGTCGCTGCGGAGTTACAAGATTTGACTATCCCAGTGCGCTTGTACTGGGGCTCAAAAGACCCGGTATTTAATGACGATTTTGCCGATGACTTGATGAGCCGCTTTTCTGACGTGGAGATTCATCGGATATCTCGCGCAGGTCATCTAGCGGTCCTAGAAACATCTATGGCCCCCTTTGTTGAATCAGTTGTGCGCAATTCCACGCAGGTAATAAGTGCTCCCCCAGATGACGATCAGACATGCGAGACACTGTGGGCACGGATTGATTCGTCAACACGCCCAGATGTTTTAGCTATCAGTGATGCAGCAGCAAAAACATCAGTCACTTTTTCTGAGTTTGAATCGCGAGTGGCCTCATTCGCTCAGTCCTTGAGTGATCAAGGAGTCAAGTTGGGCGATCGGGTAGCGGTTCTGGTACCACCAAGTATCGACTTGATTGC
Source organism: Actinomycetota bacterium (assembly GCA_005801025.1). Classification (GTDB taxonomy): domain Bacteria; phylum Actinomycetota; class Acidimicrobiia; order Acidimicrobiales; family Ilumatobacteraceae; genus Casp-actino8. Next base: position 1,395 of record SYDZ01000183.1, on the reverse strand, counting down.
AATCGTGTACGCGTGTTGGCGTGTTGGTGCAATCACTGTGATCGCCGATCGAGGTTTGGGGATCAAGGGACTTGGTGCTGCGGTGCGTTCAGCACGAGTGCAACATGTTGTTGGTCCTCAACAGGCAGTGAGCGCGGCCCGTGTTTTGCGATGGGCCCATCACTCGCAGAATATTTCCGTGGCCTCACTATTGGCAGGTCGTGCGATCAGTTCGCTAGCGCAGATCACGGTGCCTGCGCCGACCGCTGATGATCTAGCGGCGGTGTTGTTCACCTCAGGGGCAACTGGCCCAGCCAAGGGGGTGCGTTATACGCATCGCCAACTGGGGGCCCAGCGTGATGCCTTGCAAAAAACATACGACATCACAGCCAATGATCGTTTCGTGGCGGCTTTTGCACCCTTCGCTTTGTTTGGTCCTGCACTAGGGATCACAACTGGTCTTGCTGATATGGACGTCACCTCGCCCAGCACTTTGACTGCTGAGGCTTTGAACCAGGCATGTCAGTTGATCGATGCGACGATGGTTTTCGCCTCACCTGCGGCGTTAGCAAATGTTGTGCGAACGGCTGGTGGTTCGTTGCCCGCAGTGTCGAAATCTCGTTTGGTGATGTCGGCTGGTGCACCTGTGCCACTAGAGGCTTTGCAGCAGATGCAAGCCTTATGTCCCCACGCAGAATTGCACACGCCATACGGAATGACCGAAATCCTTCCGGTCGCTGATCTTTCACTTACCGAGAGGACGCTTGCTGGAAGCGGCCGAGGCGTGTGCGTAGGTCATGCTGTTGACGGTTGCGAACTCATGATTGCCGCCGCTGACACGCTCGGAGACCTCGTCCCCTTAGATGTCGGGACAACTGGTGAAGTTGTCGTGTGTGCCGCTTGGATGTCGTCGGGATATGACCGCTTGTGGCAGACACAGATAGCGGCCCGCCCAATATTGAACTCACGGACCTGGCATCGCACGGGTGATGTCGGACATCTTGATATTTCAGGAAATCTATGGATTGAGGGACGTTTAGTGCACATCATTCATACCGCCTCGGGTCAAGTCACACCCGTGCCACTGGAAATTTCTTGTGAAGCAGTCGCAGGTGTGGCTCGTGCCGCGGCTGTCGGTATCGGACCTCGTGGGACTCAACAAGTGGTGATCGTCGTTGAACTTGATGATGCCTCAGAAGGTCCTGCAGGCACACTTCTCACACAGCAGGTTCGTCAGGCAGTTGCCCCGCAGAGCGTGGCTTCGGTGTGGGTTGTGAAAAAACTTCCGGTTGATATTCGACACAACTCAAAAATTGATCGGACTGCACTCGGTCTCATGATGCAAGACAAACTTTCCGGATCATGGCGATGAAAGTTTTAGTGACTGGAGCAGGAAGTTTGCTCCTCGGTGGTGTG
>SYDZ01000182.1 GCA_005801025.1 Actinomycetota bacterium | reverse complement strand
GCCATTTTGGCAAGTAGTCGTTCTTTCCGCTTGACCTCATCGTTTCGCCCGACTTACAACATGGCCGTGAACTTGGTGCGTTCGTACTCCAGCGAAGAAGCACGTCATTTACTCAATCTGTCTTTCGCGCAATATCAAATAGATCGCGATGTTGTCAAGATTGAAGCGCGCCTTGATCGTCGGCTCGAGCAGTTGGCTGAAATGCGATTAGCAGCCGAAAGTCCATACGGAGACATTCACGACTTCCGAGCGCGTATCGATGGCACATTGGGAATGCGCAGTGAGAGTGCAGTTGAGTTCTCACTTAATCGCCTGCGTCCGGGAGCAGTGATTTATGTGGATAAGGCAAAGGTGAATGGGCGATGTGTCGTATTGGCGACTGCCCATCGATCAGGCGGCGTGAAACTGAATGTATTGACCACGCGGCGTGCGACCGTAAACCTTTCGGCTCGTGATTTTGGCCAACCCGTGGTGGCCTTGGGGCACGTGCAATTGCCCGAGCCGTACGCTCCAACAAATCCTACATTTCAAAAAACAGTGATCGATCGTCTGATCTCAATGCGGACCGAAGAGACACAGTGGACCACGCCAACTCCCGGGCATCAGGCTGTTCATCCAGTTGAGGATGACCCTGATGTGAAGGCTCGCTTGAAGGCTGCTGTGCAAGCTGATCGCCTTGCACGTGAAGTTGACGAGTTGCGTGATCAGGTCAAGGCAAGAGGAAACTCCGTGGCTCGCAAGTTTGATCGTGTTCTCAAAATTCTTCAAGACTGGGACTACATATCTGACTGGTCGCTGACAGAAAAGGGAGAAGTGCTGGCGCGCACATTTCATGAGAGTGACTTGCTGGTGGCTGAATGTCTTGATCGGGGTCTCTTAGATGATCTAGATCCTGCAGCGATGGCTGGTTTAGCGTCGGTGTTTGTTTATGAACATCGTTCAAGTGAGCCACCTCCTGCGCCGTGGTTTCCTTCCGCTGAGGTGCGCAAAAAGTGGCGACGAATTGAGTCTGTGAGTCGCGAATTACAACAGACTGAACAATCGGCTTCATTGAATCAACACCGCGCACCCGACCCGACATACATCGCTATTGCCCATGCATGGGCGGCAGGTGAAGGCTTTGCAGAGGTGGTTGAGGCCGAGGAATTGTCGGGTGGAGATTTTGTTCGAACGATGAAGCAGTTGATTGATCTCTTACGGCAGATAGCGACCATGGCTCCTTCGGCACAAACTCGGGGTTCAGCCGAGGCGGCAGCACAGCTTTTGATGCGTGGCGTTGTTGCAGCGTCAAGTTCGGTTCCTGGGGTGACTCCATGACTATTCGTCGCGGAGGCGATTGGGGTCGTCGAGGGACTCCGCCTGAGGATCTACCTTCAGCACAGTCGGATCATGAAATCGGCGAGCATCTTGGTGATGGACTGACGGCGATACGACTGTGCGGGGGAGACATGTTTGCCACACTTGGCGGGTCAACATCAGGATCGCTGACAGCCACTTTGGAACTCCCCATTGATGTCATGCAGATTAGTTACAAACGTTCACGAGATTCAGAGTTGAAAACAAGGGTGGCAAGTTCGCACTGCGTTATGCGCGCGAGGAACGCGCGAGGCGGTTGGTTTTGGAGAAACGCCGTGGCGGTGATGAATGCCCAATATCTTGGGAAGTGGGATGTGGCTCCACGTGGACATCCCAATGATGGAAAAGTTGAAATTTTAGAAGTCGATGCCCGCATGTCTGTGCGCCAAAGGATGATCGCACGATCGCGAATAAAGACAGGAACTCACCTGCCTCATCCGGCTATCTCTGTGAAGAGTGTCAGTGAATTCACATGGTCCGGTTCTGCACTGACGATGTGGATTGATGGGGACAAGATTGGCTTGGTTCAGTTTGTAGAGATTCAGGTGATGAAAGATTTCGCTACATTATGGATATGAGGGAGAACAGTTGTCATGATGAATGCTGAAAAGGTGGCGGCGATTACTGAAATAGACCGACTCGCACCCAAACTCGTTGAAGTAAGCCACAAGATTCACGCGCATCCCGAATTGAACTTTGAAGAGCACTACGCACATGACTTGCTGTGTTCGGTTTTAGAAGAGTTTGGACTGCAAGTCACGCGACATGCCTATGGCGTGGCGACTGCTTTTGAGGCGGTAGCTGGGCTATCTGGTCCTGAGGTTTTGGTCTTATTGGAATATGACGCTCTCCCGGGCATTGGTCATGGCTGTGGGCACAACGTGATTGCGGCGGCTGGTTTGGGAGCCGGTTTGGCGGCTTCGGCATTGGCTCAACAAGTGGGTGGAAGGGTGCGAATCTTGGGTACCCCTGCCGAGGAGGGCGGAGGCGGAAAAATCGCCATGGCCCGACAAGGTGCATTCAATACTGGAGTGGCAGCAATGATGGTCCATCCAGCAGACGCTGATCTCATGCGGATGGACTCGATTGCTGTGCATACTGTGGACGTGACCTATCAAGGTAAGGCGGCTCACGCTGCCGCGGCACCGTGGGAAGGGCGCAACGCTCTTGATGCAGCGGTGTTGGGGTACGTCAATGTGGCCACTTTGCGTCAACACATTCGTCCCTCGGAACGAATTCACGGAATCTTGACGGAGGCTGGCGAG
>SYDZ01000181.1 GCA_005801025.1 Actinomycetota bacterium | reverse complement strand
CCCAATTAGTCCCATTTATGCAGGCTGAAATTGACCATTGTGAGCTAGTTGGTTTACTGAGTGAAGCCGCGCTGAAGAAAATTTCTGCCGCACGTTGGGACGAACTAGGTCTCGGCGCTGAGACAACGATTGAGTATCGCCGCTCACACGGCTACCGCTTCTAAAACCAGATCAGGCGGTGGCGATACGGCGATTTGACTGAGCACGTTGGCGACGCAGACGGCGACGCTCACGCTCTGATAGACCACCCCAAATGCCGAACTTTTCGCCATTGACTAGGGCATATTCCAAACATTCCATGCGCACGACACACCCCTTGCACACTTCCTTGGCTTCTCGAGTTGATGCTCCACGCTCAGGGAAAAAGAGGTCGGGGTCAACGCCGAGACAGTTCGCGTCATTTTGCCAGTTGTTGTCGATCATTGGTTCGTTCATATGGCTGCCTTGCCATCCTGACCCGCAGGTCACTCAAGGGTGGTTCTGTCCGCGACATTCGCAGGGCCGAGTCACCCGTCTAACTACATGCTTGTCATTCTGACCGATAACAGCCCCCCAATGCAAGGGGAAATATCGCGAAAGTCCTGAGAGAGGGGCTCGCGCAAGAATATGAACAATCCGCGCGTCAGTCGCCCCCGAAGTAAGGATTGGACGCAGAGCCGCCAGATCGAAAATCAAGAAGCGCTTGTGACTCCTGAGAAGTGGCTGCTCCTTGGCGCAGAGCCGCCACAGTTGCACTGCGATTATTGGCGTAAACGCATTGCTCATCATCGGCCTCTGGATTCACCCATACGGCTGTGAGCAGGACAAATGCGTCAGCGGAGCCGATTTTTTTGAATCTTTCGGCACTGTATTCAGTCACGCCATGGGCCACACCAGCCTGTGCCGCACCCCATGTCAATTCACCATGTCGCTGCCCCGCAATGGCTGACTTGTTGACGAACAAGGTGGCTGGCGAGACCGGCATATTGGGTTTCCACACCACCAAAAAAGGGATATGACCAATCGTTGGAGACGCTAAAGAATTTATAAAAGAAATTCCTGCGGGGCCACTTTTATGACCCAACACGGTATTGATGTGAGCGGCATTGACTCCTTCGCCAAAAAATCCTTCACCAACTTGAAAAGTTTTTTTCATCATCATTGTCCTATCGCGTGTTCTTCGTTGCGCTCGGCACACGTCCGTAGCGCGACATTTTTAAAGTCTCTGAAGAATCAGTGTTCGGCTTGGTGTCGTACGCCAAGAGAGCAACATAGCGCGCCCGTTCTCCTTCAATTGCTGTCACTCGGTGCATGCTCCAGCGACCATTAAACAACATTAAAGTTCCCGGCGTCATTGGTTCGGTACGCACCCGATCTGGTGACTGATCATTTAAAACGCGTTGAACTGCGGGGTAGTTCTCATCATCATTTGACCTGATTTGCTGAGCGTTTTCGAACTCGCCGCCCCTGATTGATGACTGAATTGCAATCGACACAACAAAATCAGCCATATCAAAATGCCAACCCAAGGCATCGCCAGAACGCATCACTGCCAAGTTCAGAGCGCCTAACGGGTCTCCGTAGCGATACAACTTTTGAAGACCCAAACAACCTCGGATGAACTCGAGTAGTGGATCCCATTCGTACAACGCACGGAGCGAATCATCGGCGCGAAATTGGTCATAGGCGATGACTTCGACAGAACCCTGGGTCAAAGTGCGACGCGGGTGGCCGAGAGGAAATTCTTCGTTCGCTGGTCCGAGATATGGCGTGGCATTCGACGAAGAACGAAATGCAACGGGAACAAGTTCGTCTGCCTCGTGTCGCACAGCTTGAACCGCTTGTGAGTTCAAGAACTCGGGCAAAATACATACCCCTTCGTGACTCATCTGTTGCGCGCAACGCTCAATCAAGCCCAAGTCGGCCAAGTTATAGAGATGAGTATTGATCATTTGCTCAGCAAGCACACTGAGAGGGTAACGGGCGCGCCTACTGTGAAAACATGCCCATCCACTTAAGAGCCGAACCCGGCGACTACGCGCCAGCCGTTTTGTGCCCTGGCGACCCTCGCCGAGCCCAATACATCGCCGAAAACTTCTTTGATCCAGGTGCCCGTTTGGTGAATGAAGAACGCGGAATGTTGGGCTTTACAGGCACCTGTGAAGGAAAACCGATCAGTGTCCAAACAACTGGTATGGGAGCTCCGAGTGCTGGAATCATTTTTGAAGAGCTCGCCATGTTGGGAGCCAAACGCCTTGTCCGAGTAGGCACTTGTGGCGCACTGCAATCTCATTTACGAATGGCCGACACGATTATTGCTGTCAGCGCTTCTGCTGATGATCGCACGCCGATTCGCTATGCGGGAATGGAAGGCTTTGCCCCTACAGCCACATTTTCTCTCGTGGAGGTGGCCGCCCGACTCAGTCGCGCAGTGAGTGATCGCGTCTTTGTCGGTCCGATTGTGACCAGCGGACTGTTTTATGATCCCGACCCGAATACCTTTGGCTTATGGCGCCGCCTCGGGCACTTGGGCGTCGAAATGGAAGCCTCCATGATGTACACCGTGGCCACCATGAAGGGGATGCAGGCACTGGCAATGATGACCGTCAGCGATGTGATTGACCCCGACGCCGGCAACGTTGAGCGGATTTCCGACGAGGATTTGAAAAAAGGCGTCGATCAAATGCTGCGCATTGCCTGCCAAGTAGCAGTCAGTTGACTCGCCACCAGTTCAACTAATAAGGCCGAGGTCGCGAACGGCGTCACGCTCGTCGGCTAGTTCGGCCGTCGAAGCGTCAATCTTTGCACGGCTGTACGCGTCAATATCAAGTCCCTGCACGATGCTGTACACACCGTCTTTGCAGACACACGGGAAACTGGACATCAAACCCTCTGGTACGCCATAGCTACCGTCACTCGGTATCGCCATTGACACCCAATCGCCGGGAGCGGTCCCAAGAGCCCAACTGCGTACATGATCAATCGCCGCGTTTGCTGCTGACGCTGCTGACGATGCACCACGAGCTTCAATGATCGCCGCCCCGCGTTTGGCGACAGACGGAATGAAAGTTCCATCCACCCAGGCGTGATCGTTGACGGCCTGATAGGCGTTTTTGCCACCTACTTCACAGTGGAACAAATCCGGATACTGAGTCGTGGAGTGGTTACCCCAAATCGTCATCTTGGTGACTGCGGTGACTGGCTCAGCAAGTTTCTGGGCGATTTGGCTGACCGCACGATTGTGGTCCAAACGAGTCATCGCTGTGAAGCGACCGGCATCCAAAGTCTTGGCATTCTGCTGAGCGATCAAAGCATTGGTGTTGGCGGGGTTACCGACCACAAGAATTTTGATGTCGCGCTTGGCACTTCGGGACAGCGCTTCGCCCTGGGGTTTAAAAATGCCTCCATTGGCGCTCAAAAGGTCTGCTCGCTCCATGCCAGCCTTACGGGGCATAGCGCCCACGAGAAGGGCAACATCGGCGTCTCCAAAGGCCACATCTGCATCATCCGTACCAACAACACCCGCCAATAATGGGAAGGCACAGTCGTCAAGTTCCATGATGACGCCGTCAAGAGCCTTGAGAGCCGGTGTAATTTCCAGCAACTGCAGGATCACTGGAGTATCGGCTCCGAGCATTGCTCCTGAAGCAATACGAAAGAGAAGGCTGTAACCAATTTGGCCGGCAGCACCGGTCACGGCAACGCGTACGGGAGTTTTCAAAGTCATGGGATAGATCGTATGTCGCCGAGAAGCACATCCTGAAAACGCCGACCAATATTGGGCGTCAAAGGTGCCTAATTTGACAGGATGTCGCGCCCAAGAGCCTTCCAGATTTCTGCGGCGTAGTACTTCATGCCGTCGCGATCGAGATGAATTCTATCGGCAGTCAAACATCTGCCCTCACATAAGGTCACTAGTAATTCCCAGTCCAACACAAAGACGTTCGGATATGACGCTGGGAGAGCGCGAATTTTTTTATTGTTTTTATCTGTCCAATCGCGATTGGCCTTGCCCGTCAAAATGACAACTCTCGGCACACCAGCGACGGCCTTCATCATTGTGTCAAGAGTTTTCTCGCTCATCGGACCGTTGGTACCGAGGTGGATCACCACCGCATCCATCGTCACCCCCAGATCCTGCAACTGGATGAAAATATCGGCTCCCATTTTTCCCTGACGGTCTTGAACCGCGTCGACAACGATGCCGAGTTCGGCCAATGCAGGGGCTGCCCCTTTCATCACCGAGTCGCCCAAGGCGAAGACTGGATAATGCGGTGGCACAAAAGATGTTGTAGGAACGGGCACTTCCATAGCGATTGAAGTACTGGGGCTCAACGAAATGTCGGGAGTCAGATCATCAAGAACATCGGTGACTGCATCATCACCAGCATCTAGTGAAGCCTGCACTTCATTGGGTCGCTCATCAGCCGTGGCCAAACTGACAACGGCAAAGATAGGCAAGAGAAACGAGCACGCCGTGATGACCGCGAAAGAACTACGTCTTTGTATTGCCTGCGGACCACCGCGCAACAACGAACGGAGAGATTCCCGCAGACGCCTCTCGCGTATCGGTAACTCAATCAGACGATATGAGCCCTCAGTGACGAGAACTGTGATCAAAATGCCAACGAAAAACTCGTGGGGTTTGAGAGCGATCCCGGTTTCATGTCTGATGGCTTGAAAAATCGGCCAGTGATAGAGATACAAACCGTAGGAACGCTCGCCGATCACACGCAAAACCACATTGCCCAAGATGCGTCCAGTCAACGCCTTCTGGTGAGCAACTGCGGCAATAATCGTTAACGTAGCGACACCCGTGAGCAGCAAACCACCGCGAAACAACCATGGGTCAGCATGTAAGCCATCTTCACCTACAAGATGCACGATGTGTACCTTGCTGACTAGAAACACCAATAAAATCAAGCCCAATACGGCGATTGGGTCCATCATTTTGCCTTTTCGTTTCATCGGACCGCGCAACAAGGCGTACGGTCGCCAAATGATGGCGAGAGCTGCGCCGAGGAGTAGCCCCGTGGCACGCGTCGGTGTTGATAGGTAAAGCAAGTCGATCTTGCTCAAACAGCGGTCACCAATATTCCAGAAAGCACTTGGCGTTGACGCACAACTATCGCCAATGCGCCCACTCGGCATCAGAATTGCGACGAGTCCAGCAATCACCACAGCTATGCCAACAAACCACGTCGCCACACGGGGTAACGAATCGCCACCCCGGCGCAAAATGATGAGCATGACGACAGGCCACACAAGATAAAACTGCTCTTCAACTCCAAGTGACCACAAATG
>SYDZ01000180.1 GCA_005801025.1 Actinomycetota bacterium | reverse complement strand
CACGCGTGATGTTCATGATGCGCTCAAACGCCGTTGTCTGTACCACTGGATTGAGCATCCCAGTTTTGATCGTGAAGTCGCCATTGTGCGCTTGCGAGTTCCCGATGTTGAAGTGACGCTTGCGCGCCAAGTCGCAGCGGCAACTGAGGCCATGCGCTCCATGCAGTTATATAAGCCGCCGGGTGTCGCTGAAACTATTGACTGGGCTACCGCACTAGGAAGTCTCGGCGTCTCGACTTTGGATGAAGACAGCGTACGCTCAACCCTCGGTGCAGTTTTGAAATATCGTGAGGATCAGAAGCGAGTTGACGGCGCGGACATGACTGAACTCATCAAGATGGCTGTTCGAAGAGCCCTGAGCGCTTAGAGAACCTCGTTATGTCTCTCTCTGCTTCCGCTGAGGTGAAGTCGCCCGCCGAATTTATGGCAGTTGCCTTCAGCCGTCTGCTGCGCGGAGCAGGTATCACTACACCAATCGGCAATGTCCTGACCTTTGTTGAGGCCCTGAACCAAGTCGGTCTACAAAATCGCGATGATGTGTATTGGGCAGGGCGAGCGAGTTTGTTACGCAAGCCTGAAGACATAGCTATGTACAACAAAGCCTTCGCTGTTTTCTGGGAGCAACGCACGAATAACGCAGTCCATGATGAACCGCAACATATTCATCTCACCATTGAACTTGATGAAGATGGCGATGCTGAAGATGATGGCTCATCAGATAGCGACGAAAACGAGAGTGAGACGATCACTCTGCGGTTTTCTGCTGTTGAGACTTTGCGCAAAAAAGACTTTGCTGAATATTCGGATGAAGAATTGCATCTAGCTCAGGACCTAATGAGTAAGTTGCGACTCGTTGGTTCACCCCGAAACTCATTTCGTATGATCTCAAGTCGCCAAGGTGCACGACCAGATCTGCGACAGACGATTCGTTCAAGTCTGCGATCCGGCGGCGAACCTATACGTCGGCACTGGCAAGAAAATGATGAAAGATTGCGTCGATTGGTGCTGGTCCTTGACGTCAGCGGATCCATGGAGCCCTACGCCCGCGCACTTTTGCGATTCGTTCAAGCCGCAGTCGCTGGTCGACAAAATGTTGAAGCCTTTGCTGTCGGCACCCGCCTGACGCGCATCACTCGTGAACTGGGCTCACGTAACCCCGACAAGGCCTTGCAGTTGGCAGCAACTCGGGTCGTTGATTGGAGCGGCGGAACCCGACTTGGAGAATGCCTGCGCCATTTCAATGATCAGTGGGGAGTGCGTGGTATGGCGCGGGGCGCCATCGTGGTAATTCTCAGTGACGGTTGGGATCGCGGCGACCCCGTCGTTTTAGCCGAGCAGATGAAACGACTGCAGCGTGTCAGTCACCGCACCATTTGGGTGAACCCCTTAAAGGTTTCACCTGGTTACGCTCCCCTTGCTCGGGGGATGGCGGCGGCGTTACCTTTTGTCGACAATTTTGTCGAAGGTCATTCCGTTGAGGCGATGGAAGAACTGACACAGGTCATCGGAAAATGAGCATCCACAACTCCGACCTCGCTTTTCACAAGGCAGACTGATCCAACTATGCGCGAGATCCTTGATGACATTGACCGTTGGCGTCGCCAGGCAAAGAAAGTTGCTATTGCCCGGGTCATCAACATTGAAGGCTCGGGTCCCCGCGATCCAGGTGCCGCGATGGCGGTCAACGAGGATGGCGAAGTTGCAGGTTCTGTGAGCGGCGGATGTGTCGAAGGAGCAGTGGTCGGCGAAGCACTCGCACTCATCGCGGACAATGCACCCGGGCGAATGGTCTCATTCGGTTACAGCGACGATGAGGCTTTTGCGGTTGGTCTCACATGTGGCGGGATCATTCGTTTGTACATTGAACAGCTCGACTGGTGACATTGACTGATATCTCATGAGCGAATCCATCTACGAACTATTCCAAGCGCACATTCGAGCAGAAACACCAGTCGCTCTGGCAACAATTATTGAGGGTCCGGGCGTAGGTGCCAAACTTCTCGTCGTTCGTGGTGGAACCAACGAAGATGTCACGGGCAGTCTCGGCCACCCAGAACTTGATCGAGTAGTCGGCCGAGACACCGCTGGTGAACTTGAGGCGGGACGTACCGGCGTACGCCATTATGGACCCGAAGGCCAGGCCACTCCGGAAGATTTAATTGATACTCCGACGGTGTCAGTGTTCATTGAAAGTTTCTCACCAGCACCACAAATGTGGATATTCGGCGCCGTCGATTTCACTGCTGCTCTTGGTCGTGTCGCCAAAGTTCTCGGCTACCGCGTGCTCGTTCTCGACGCGCGCGAAATCTTTGCTACAAAACGACGCTTCCCGATGGCTGATGAAGTCATCGTCACCTGGCCAACTCCGATCTTCGAACGTAGCGGACACACCCTTGGTCCACGTGACGCCGTCTGCATTCTGACCCACGATCCGAAGTTTGATATCCCAGCGATTCAAGGTGCCTTAGCAACATCGGTGGGCTATATCGGCGTGATGGGAAGTCGCAAAACACACGACAAGCGACTTGCTCGTTTAGCCGATATTGGAGTGAGCGCACCTGAAGTTCTGCAGCGCATCATGTCTCCGATTGGTCTTGATCTTGGTGGGCGCACCCCCGAAGAGACAGCAATTGCCATTTGCGCCGAGATCATTTCTTTGCGCACGGGTCATAGCGCCACAAGCCTGAAACATACCGAGGGGTCAATTCACTCCTAAGAGCGACTCAACAAGCATGTGAGATTTATACCGACCACAAATGATGGTCGGCGTGATTCATTGAATCGGGCCCATCAATTGTTGCCACAACAATGTCTTCGAGTCGCATACCCCACTTGCCTGGCATGTAGATACCGGGCTCAATACTGAATGCATGACCCGCTTCTAACGCTAGAGAGTTACCGCTAACGATATATGGGTCTTCATGGGCGTCAAGTCCAATTCCATGACCTGTGCGGTGAATGAAATATTCACCAAATCCAGCGGCAGTTATCACTCGCCGTGCAACAGCATCAACTTCCTCACATGGTGTACCGACCGTCGCAGCGCGCACTGCAGCCGCCTCAGCCTCAAACAACACTGCGTAGGCCTCTGCCACCTCACTCGATGGCTCGCCTGTGTACACACAACGAGTGATATCACTGCAATAGCCGTTCATTGTTCCCCCAAAATCGCAGAGCACGATCTCGTTGGGTTGGATGACACGGCTACCAGGATGATGATGGGGACTAGCGGCGTTCTCCCCCGCAGCGACAATGGCGAAGTTTACGACATCATGACCTTGCGCAATGATGCGCGCCGAGAGATCTGCAGATACCTGAGCCTCAGTGCGCCCGACCAATGCAATGCGACCTGCTTGTAAATCGCCGGCGATTTTGTCAACAGCAGAGCCCGCTGAGCGCAGGGCTTCGATCTCTGCAGAGTCTTTGCGCATCCGCAGTGAACCAATGACCTCAACTGAACGGCGATACTGCGTGTTCGGCAACAACGGCATGAGATCAACTAAAAAGCGCGCCCACATTTGATCGCCTACGGCAATGACTCGCGAGGATGGAGCGGCATTGCGCACCAACTCGGCGGTGATCACCACTGGGTCATCAGTTTCATTCCATGGAAGCAATGAAAAGACATTCGGCATCGGTTGTACACGCGGTGCCTCAAGCCGTGGAATGACCATCACCGCATCGCCATTAACTGGCAGAACCAACATCGTCAAACGCTCAAGAGGCATGGCGTTGTAGCCAGTAAGGTACGGCATATCAAGGCCAAGTGACAATAGCGCCACATCCACACCTTGGGCTCGCATCGCTTGACGCGCACGTTCTAAGCGCTCCGCGAAAATCTGTTCATCGTGACGCAGTGAAGAAACAATTGAATGTCCACTCATGAAGCACTCACCCTACCGATTGAGACTGAAACTGAGGCGGAGTCGGCAGCTTGCTTGGCATGGTAACTGGATCTTGTCAAGGGGCTCGACTCAACGTGACCGATGCCTAAAGCTTCACCGACTTCTTTCCAGCGTGCGAATTCGTCGGGATGTATCCACCGCGCCACGGGAATATGGTGCGATGTGGGGCGCAAATACTGACCAATTGTCACGATATCGACGCCGATACCTGCCAAGTCAGCGAGAGTCCCATCTACCTCTTGTGTTGTTTCACCCATGCCTAAAACAAGACCAGACTTCACGATCAGGCCTGCTGCTTTTGCTTGCGCAAGTACCCCAAGCGAGCGCGCATAACCCGCAGAAGGTCGCACAGCACGCTGTAAGCGCGCCACCGTTTCAATATTATGATTAAACACATCGGGTCGCTCGTCAAAGAGAATCTGCAGTGATGAGAGATCACCCTTGGCGTCAGAAACCAATGTTTCAATGCGCGTCTGCGGACAACTCTGACGAATAGCGCTGACACATTGGGCTACATGCGCGAAACCACCATCGCTGAGATCATCGCGAGCGACCATGGTGAGAACAGCGTGGGTCAAACCCATGCGTTCAACGGCTGTTGCTACTCGTTTAGGTTCATCGAGAGCGGGAGGTTCGGGTTTGCGTGTATCAATTAGACAAAATCCGCATGCCCGAGTGCAACGCTCACCCAGAACCATAAAAGTTGCTGTGCCATCTTTCCAACATTCAGAAAGGTTGGGACACCCCGCTTCTTCACAGACCGTCACGAGTTGTAAATCTTTGAGGGTTCGTTTGATCTGCAAAACCTCCGAACCAATCTGCACTTTGGGACGCAACCATTCGGGCTTGCGGTCGGTGACTTCTAATCCGCCGTCCACGCCCGCATCAGAAAGACGGCCGAGCATGCGAACAGGCTCACCAGGCCCCTCACCACGTGAGAAACGGGAGAGGTCTTCGGGACGATGCAACCACGCCACATCTTGTCGCTCAGATATTCCGTGGCCCCACTGTTGAGCCGCCAATCTGGCAATCACATTGACAAGATCCCCCATGGAAACATTGGAGCCTTCTTCGCGTAACGATGTCACGGGATACTCTGCTACGCCACAGGGCACAATATGTTTGCGCATATACGTCATGTCGGGATCAACATTGATCGCAAAACCATGCATCGTGCGACCATGGGCTAAGCGCACTCCAATCGCGCTGATCTTGCGACAGCGATCAGTATTGGCGTCAAGCCAAACACCGGCATATCCCTGAAGCCTCCCGGCATTCGGGACTCCGATCTCATTCAAGGCATCAATCACCAGTTGTTCCACGCCACACACATGGGCGGATGCACCGAGTCGATTGTCAAGACTCAAAATCGGATAACCAACCAACTGCCCAGGCCCGTGATACGTCACATCACCACCGCGCTTCACAGCGACAAAATCAGCACCAACTTCTGATGGTACGCACTTCAGATTTTTGTTGAGTTCGGATCGCGGACCATAGGTGAAAACATGGGGATGTTCCATCAACAACAGATGCTGTTCGTGACCATGCTCAAACAAAGAATTTTGTAATGCCAAGGCTTCGCTATAGGCGACTCTGCCAATCCAGCGAACGCGCAACATGATTTAAAACTCGCTCGACCAATCGCGTATCTCAAGGATCTCTTTGATGCGACTCAAAAAGCCAGCGGCATAAGCACCATCAAACGCCCGATGGTCCCAACTCATCGCCAAGTTTCCAACGGGATGAATGGCAATGCTTTCTCCACCATCAGAATTGACCACGACTGGCTTACGCACAATCGCGTCAGTAGACAAAATCGCTAACTGCGGTTGATTGATGATGGGCATAGTAAGAACCGATCCTGCTGAGCCATTATTCGAGATGGTAAAGGTCCCACCTTGAATTTCGTCAGGGGTAATTTTACGAGTTTTGGCGCGCACGGCCAAGTCACTGATCTCACGAGCGATAGCCCGCAGTCGCTTGCCTTCTGCGCTACGGACAACTGGAACCAAAAGTCCTTGGCCGTTGAGATCCACGGCAATGCCGAGATCGACATATCGATGAACGATCAGATCGGTTCCTGAGATACTGGCGTTCATATGTGGAAAGTCTGCGATGGCGTCAACCACGGCACGCGAAATGAACGGCAAATAGGTCAGGTTGAAACCTTCCGCCTCCTTGAATTCATCCTTCAGTCTGAGGCGAGTGGCTTCAACATTGGAATAGTCCACCTCCACCATGCTCAAAGCATGTGGGCTGACGGTCTGCGACATCAGCATGTGAGTTCCTGTGATTTGACGAATCTTGGACAGTGCGACGACTTCATCGCGCTGTCCCACTCGCACGACTGGTGGATTGACCGCCGCCTGACTAGATATTGGGGCACTCGTCGTCACAGTTGCAGTGACGGTCGTTTGACTTGTCAGAGTCGGAGAGGCGGCTGCGAGTTTGTCGATGTAGTCAAGGACATCTTCACGGGTAATTCTTCCGCCAGGTCCAGAACCAGTGAGTCCATCAACATTGAGATTGTGTTCGGCCACCAAGCGACGCACGACTGGTGACAACAGACGGTTGTCTTTTAAGGTCGCAGGAGCGTTGTCACGAACAGGTGCAACAGCAACGACTGGTGCAACAGCAACGACTGGAGCAACAGCAACGACTGGAGCGACGGCAACGGGTGCCGTAACAACAGGCGCAACGGCAACGGGTGCCACAACAACAGGAGCGACTGGCGCAGTGCCGGAGGCTATTGCGACAACACCGATCACCGCTCCAACGGGAACAGTCTCACCTTCAGGAACTCGTATCTCAGTCAGAACTCCAGCGATCGGCGATGGAACCTCAGTGTCCACCTTGTCGGTCGAAACTTCAAACAAGGGTTCATCGGCAGCAACGGTGTCGCCAACCTTTTTGAACCAGCGCGTGATT
>SYDZ01000179.1 GCA_005801025.1 Actinomycetota bacterium | reverse complement strand
GGACTTTATTTTCACACCTCAAACGTCGCTGGTGCGGCGGCGGCCCAAGGTGCAACCGCCGCATCCTCGGTAAACATCACGAGTTCAGTGGCAGTTCAACTTGGTCAATCATCGGCGAGAAACTTCGTGACCGGCGCGGGTGCACAATTATTTGCGACTCCGCTCGTCGTAGTGAGCGCAGGGATAGTGAGTGTGACGGTGCAGGTCAAAGTTCCGCGGATTATCCCTTTCTTTTCCAGTTCCGTTGGTCGATCAGTGATTGAGCCACTTGAACGTTTCACTTTTGAGGTCAATCGATGAAAAGTGATCGTGGTAGCGCAGCAGTGGAGATGGTGTTGCTGACACCCGTATTGGTGATGCTGATGATCTTTGTGGTGCACGCTGGTCGCGCTGGTGAAGGACTGAACGAACTACGCCATGCGGCTGATCAAGGTGCGCGGGCGGCCTCGTTAGTCGCACCTTCAGGTATGAATGTTGTGGCTACAAATGCTGTCGTCACAGATTTGACCTCATCGGGCTTATCGTGCGTTAACCCGGTGGTGTCCACGATCTATCTGAAATTGGGTGATACCGGATCGGTGACTGTCAACGTGACCTGTCGGACCTCCACTGCTGGACTTTCGCTACTCGGAGCCAATACTGTGAATTTGCAGGCCTCGTCAACTGAAATAGTTGACCGCTATCGAGCCGATAATTGAGATGATCCCCACTCAGTCCCGAGATAGCGGTGTGATCACGGGTTTCGTGGTGGGATTAGTTCTCTCATTCACTGCTGTCGCCGGCTTGGCGGTGGACAGTGGGCGAATTGTGTCGGCGCGCGTATCGGTTAGTGATCATGCCGAAAACGCGGCCCGTGTTGGTGCACAAGAGGTCACACTGTTGCGGCTTGGTTGGCGATTCCTTAATCCAGAAGCAGCAAAAACCGCAGTCCAACAATATTTGTGGCGCTATGGCCTTGTGGGAGACGTCAGCGTGGGATATCGCACGGTCACAGTCACTGTGCGAATGACTCAAGCCACAACACTCTTACGCTTGGTGGGTATTTCAAGTCGCACGGTTTCGGCGACGCGCACGGCCGAGATCTTTGATTCATGAATGCTCAGAATTTTCGCTTGGTGTTGTGGATCTGCCTCATCACAATTGTGTTCTGTGCTGTGCGAATCATCGCTGCTGTTCTTGGTGCCTTATACCGATATGTCCGCCATGGCGACGATCCTGTCCGTCATTCTCAGTCGTGGACAGGCCGATTGATTTCCTATCTGCTGTTGATCACTCCATTGATGACGATTGGATCCTTTGGACCACAGCGTTTGGCTCTCGCTCAAGATGTCGGGCCAAACCTTGATGATGAAGAGAACTGTGCGGTACCGCTTGGTGCCAGCGACAATCAAGTCGGGCGAAATGTATTTTTAGTTTCTCTCGCCGTTGGCGTGGGAATATTGTTCCGCCTGCGCTCTCAACGACACGTTGCCGCTCGTCAAGATCTTGAGGTGCCTCCTCTATCGTTAGAAGTTGAAGCACAGATCAATCGTTCAGGAGATGAACTTTTCTTAGTTCGACTTGATCTGGCTGTTCGTTCGTTATTCGTTCATGGTCATCAGGGACTACGTATGTTGGTGCATGGGACGGATGGTCTGATTCGCGCAGAGTTCACTCATGAGTTAGTGGCGATAGCGCCCTGGACTCAGTGCAGCGGTCGGGTGATTGAAATGTCAGCGGAGATACCACTGGAGACCTTGGCATTATTTACTAGTCGATCCCCGAGTCCGACACCATTATTGATTCCAGTTGGCCAAACGTTGGCCGGAGATGTGTGGATCAACCTTGATGGGGTGAAGACTTTTGGTATCTCGTGCCAGGGCCCGCAGGGTGACGCGGTGTGGAGAGGAATCTGCCAGTCGCTCTCATTATCACCGTTTGCATATGACGTTTCTATTGTCAGTGATGAAGTGCAGCAACTACCGGCACGCCGTGTCATCGTTGAACGGCAGATACAGAAACTTGGCCCTGTAGCCCACAGCCTTCATGCCGTTGATTCGCCGAGTGTGTTGTTGCTTGAGGGCAACGAACGCTTTGATCAGGCAACTGTTTACCGTGGTGAGATTGCCGTGGGCGCTGACGGTCTGAAATTCGCTGATCATGGTTGGGTTCTTCAACCGCAAGGAGTCGCCATCACCCCGATCGGGTGTGAGACCGATGAGGTTGAACTCATCAAGTCATTGTTGGGTAAAGGCGAAGCCGTTTTCCCCTGGCCTATTGAACGTTGGCGGCATGACGAGGTACGACATCAAGCCATTGATGCATTGTTGCCACCCTATAGTTTTGTAGCGGCTGTTTTGGGAGCGCCTGAGGTGCGACATATTTCCGGGCGACGAGTCATTTTTGAAAAAGCCAAGAGTGAAGAATTGGTTTTGTGGTTGGCCATGCATCCGACTCAGCGAAAAAGATCACTCGCGCGTAGTGATATGTGGAATGTGCCAGTGAAGGATGCGACGTTTTCCAATATCACCTCCGATGTGCGACGCAGTTTGATCGTGGCTGAGCTACCTCAAGAGGGTGAGCAATGGTTGGGAGTGACGATGACCGATGAGTTGGCGTTGCATTCGGGGATCGTCAGCGATGTGGATATTTTGCGCGCCTGCGTTGAGCATGCGCGGCGTTGGCCTGAAGATGGGGGGATTGAGGTTCTGCGCCATGGCCTCGGTTTAGTGCGCGGAGCATCGTTCGAGAGCTGTCTATATATATGGAGTGATTCCACGGGGCTGACCACAGAGTCGGCAATCTTGGTCGTACGTGCCGCTCAGATGCTGGCTGAGATGTGTGCCGAAGTTGGCGATGTCGATGGTGTTTATTGGGCGACTGCGAAGGGACTATTGGCAGTTCCAGGGCACGAAGATGTAGTTGCGACGCGGCTGCGATTGCAATCCGATCGGGGGGACACGGCGGCCCTGCACTCGGAATGGCAGGCGTATTGTCGCGTCGTCACTCACGATCCGTGGTGCCTAGGCGAACCGAGTGTGAAGATGCTGTCGTTGTGGAACGAACTCCGAGAAAGCCAGTCATACCCTGGTAGTACCGCTGGGAGCATGTGAATATGAAATTGAGAGTAAGCATTCCCGATGAAGATGTGGAGTTTCTGGATCAATATGGCCTTAAGCAGGGGAGCAATTCTCGTTCGGCTGTTTTTCTGCAGGCCATTCGCCTCTTAAGCACTAGCCAACTTGGGTCGGTCTACGCCGAGGCATGGTCCGAATCGTCTCTGAGCGGTGACGAAGAATTGTGGGACACAACTTCAGGCGATGGGGTCGAGTAATACGCAGGGGAGAAATTCGCCTCGTTGATTTTCAACCTTCTTCGGGGCAAAAAGCGAATAAGCGTCGCCCAGCAATTTTAGTTTCCAATGATGCCGCTAATTCCATGGCCCAGACTTTGGGTCGGGGCGTCGTGACTGTGATCCCGCTCACGTCCAAGACAGATCGCGTCATGCCGTTTCAGGTTCTGTTGCTTGCATCTCAAACTGGGTTGGCGAAAGACTCAAAGGCATAGGCCGAACAAAGTCGTTTAGTATCGATTACTCGGGTGGGCAAACTCATGGGAACGGTGACGCCAGCACAGATGAATGCTGTGGATGCAACGCTTCTCATGCACCTTGGCCTGTGAATAAGTTATGAATCGAGTTCTGGGAGAATCTCTGGAGCCGCCAAACTTCTGGTTTGGACATCAATTGATTTCAAAGTGCCAATCTCATCACCTTGAACAACTTTGAGATCGCGGAACTTGCGCAGAGTGGGCAACACGCGTCCTTCAAGAGAGCCAACCATCTCGTTGTAGGCCTTTGTTGCTGTACTGAGATTTGTCTCCATTTTTCTGACGTGGGTCAGCTGGGTGCCGACTCTTTCGTAAAGTTCGGTGCCCAGTGCGGCCACTTCTTTGGCGTGTTCAGCAATGCTGTGTGCCTGCCATCCTTTAGCCACTGCAAATAATAAGGCCAGTAAGTTCACGGGTGATGCAACCAATACTCGGTTTTTCATGGCGTCATCTAACAAACTTGGATCAGAACGCATGGCGTCGGAGACGAAACCCTCGCCTGGAATAAACATCACAACAAAATCGGGAGATTGTGGAAACTGGTTCCAGTATTTCTTGTCTGAAAGTTTTTTCATGTGACCGCGCATTAAATGGGCGTGATTTTTTAACTCGATTTCTTTTGTTGCAACATCGGTTGCGTCTTGCATACGCAGATAAGCCGAGAGTGGGGCCTTGGAATCGATCGCAATCATTGCACCATTTGGGAGGCGAACAACGACGTCAGGCCGTTGGTCTGATTCACCTTCGCCGCCAGTGAACTGTTCGGTGTAATCACAATAGGACTCCATGCCGGCTAGTTGAATGACGTTACGCAATTGGTTTTCGCCCCAAGAACCGCGAGCTGTTGGTGACTTGAGTGAGTTGGTCAGGGTTGTTGTTGTGCTTTGCAACGTGGTGATTTGAGTTGCTAACTGTGAGATCGTGCCCTGTTCTTGGCTATAAGTTGTTTGCAGTGAGTTGACGGAAGTTGATAAGCCCTTG
>SYDZ01000016.1 GCA_005801025.1 Actinomycetota bacterium | reverse complement strand
ATCCCCGTTGTCCGAAGGTGCAGGACCGTTGCCGTGTTGAAGAGCCCGAGATGCGCGAAATTGCTCCCGCTCATTTTGTTGCATGTCATAACCCATTGACCTACTGAACAACTCAGAATCATTTATTCATTGGTGTACTTAGGCGCACGCTTTTCCGAAAAGGCGAGCATTGATTCGCGCGCATCTTGAGTGTGACTGGAAAGAATTTGCTGACGGTTTTCAAGATCAATCGCCGACTGCATTGCCGGAATCTCTAGTGCAGTCCACATTGCTTCTTTTGTCAGAGCCACTCCAAAGGGTGTATTCAACATCACCTTTTGCGCGGCTGTGATGGCTGCGTTTTCAAGGTCGGCATCTCTCACAAGATCAACAACCAAACCAATGCGGTAGGCCTCCTGCGCGTCAATCACACGTCCTGTCAGCATCATTTCTTGAGAACGAGCGACACCGACGATCCGCGGTAAGAGCCAAGAAGTGCCAATGTCGCAACCTGAAAAACCCACTCGAATAAATGCCACATTAAATTTTGCTGATTCACAGGCAATGCGAATATCGCTCCCCAACACAAGTGCCAAGCCTCCACCAGCGGCAGGCCCGTTCACAGCAGCGATGATCGGTTGTGGGATGGCGCGCATATGTGAAATCAAACTGGCAATATGTTTTTGTACGGCAAACGAGCGTTGTGTCGTACCGAGATGCTCGGTGTGGGGTGCTGAGCCATAGCCGCTCAGATCAAGTCCTGCACAAAACCCTCGTCCGGACCCAGTCAAAATGACAACTCGACACTCAGGATCAACCGCAATGTGATCTAAAGCCTGATGCAACCCTTCCACAAGTTCGGTGGTCATCGCATTGAGTTTTTCGGGTCGATTGAGTCGGAGAACTGTCACTCCATGCTGGGGATACTCAATGAGGAGTTCAGTTGGCGGAGTAAAGATACGGGGCGTCGACATCCTTTCATTCTGACCGCCTACGCAGTCATTTCAGTAGTCCGAAAGAGTGGCTCTCACCCGTGTTAGCGTCTTTTATTGTTCTCGTGACGCACACATTGATCTGTTTATCTGATGCCTGATTCCGCTTCCCCCGATACCGCCGCCGTGCTCAATCAGAGATCGCTTTGGGTGACTGCTCTGTGGCACGCTGGCGTGGCATATCTCATTTCGCGACTATGTGTCATGGTCGGGGCCGCTATTGTGGCCGCCGAGCTGCGTGCCGACGACAATAAAATCAGAGAGCGGCTGGTCTGGGGATTTGTCGGGAAAGTTGATCCGCAAACGCGTCCAGGAGTTCTGCCACGCTCCGCTGGATCAATGATCCTCGATGTGCTGACATCCTGGGATGGGGCTTGGTACATGCGCATCGTGCGCTATGGCTATCCAAGTTTTGTCCCACCCAACATCACCTATGACGAGCCGCAAGCCCGAGTGGCCTTCTTCCCGACGTACCCGCACCTTGTTCGCTATGTCGATTGGATTTTGCCAGGTGGCGACACTTTTGCGGCGCTCGTCCTCAATCTGTTGCTCGGAGCAGCGTTCATCGTTTTGGTCGGTCTATTAACCCGTTCCTGGTTCGGTGATCTCGTTGCTCAACGGGTCATGGTCTTATGTGCAATTTTTCCCGGAAGTTTCGTTCTATCCTTTGCATACAGCGAAGCACTACTGCTGACTTTGTCAGCGACATGCCTTTTGCTTCTCGACCGCGAACGATGGCTGTGGGCGGGAATCACGGCCATGCTGGCAACGGCCACACGACCGAACGGCGTCGCGCTCATCGCTGCCTGTCTCGTGGCTGCAGTGATGGCGGGGCGGGCAAAGAAATCGTGGCGACCATGGATTGCCCCGTTGCTTTCTCCACTTGGTTTTCTTGGCTACCAACTGTGGATCAACCATCATGCCGATGAAATTGGGGTCTGGTTCCGCGTCCAGGGTGAGGCTTGGAAAGAAGGTGCAAGCTTTGGATTCACGGCTATTCGACGCACTCTTGAAGCGTTCACACAACCATTATCTTCTCCCACAGATTTAGTCACTGCGGCATCGTTCGTCTGCATGCTTCTGTTTGCTTGGATTATGTGGAAACGTCATCGACTCCCACTGCCAGCCATGGCTTATACCGCGGTCATCTTGATCCTGATGCTGTTGCCAGCAACAGTCACGGCGCGTCCGAGATTTTTGTTTACTGCTTTCCCATTGTTCATTTCTCTGGCAGTTTGGCTGAGTGATTCTAAACGACGCGAGTGGTGGCCCTATATTGTCGGTATGTTCCTCGCTGGTTTGACAGCGCTGACGGCTCTCTACGGTGTGTATGGAGCGATTCCGTGACCAAGTGGCTGCGCCAGCGCTACGACTTCGTCACCCTCACAGTTCTCGCCTTCATTCCCCTTCTTTTGAGTGCCCCTGGCAAGCTGCCTGCAGACACAAAGTTGTATCTCTATCTCAATCCAGGACGACTACTGAGTGACGCTGCCTGGACATGGGATTCTCGCCAACTCGGCGGGTGGGTGCCACATCAAAATGTTGGTTATCTGTGGCCCACTGGTCCTTGGTTTTCTTTTTTCAGTTGGCTTTCTGTACCCGATTGGATAGCCCATCGTCTGTGGCTCGGGTCGTTGCTCATCATTGCTGGATTAGGAACCAGATGGCTAGTAAAACTCTTAGGCCTATCTCACTCAACTCAGTTCATCGCTGCTCTGTGTTATCAACTTTCTCCATTTGTTTTGCCATACATTTCACGAACATCTGCCTTGCTACTTCCATGGAGCCTGTTGCCATGGATCGTCGGTCTCACTCTGCTGATGATCAAACAGCGCCGCTGGCAATACTTTGCGATTTTCGGATTACTGATCGCGTCATCGGGCGGGCTCAACGCCACGGCCTTGTTGATGATTGCGCCAGCACCGCTGGTGTGGCTGATTGATTCATATGGACGAAGAGAGATGAACGGAAAGCAGATTCTCTCAATCGTTGGACTTTTGGGTGCGATCACAGGCTTGATGTCTGCGTGGTGGATGGCCGGGCTATTCACCCAAGGCAAATACGGAGCACCAGTCCTGTCGTATAGCGAAGCCCTCACGTCCACATCTGCCACCTCAAGCGCTCCTGAAGTTCTACGCGGATTGGGTTATTGGATTTTCTACGACCGCAATGACATCACCGCTTTGACATCTGCCTCAACGCCATATCAAACCAATCTCTTCGTCATCGGATGTGGACTTCTGTTGTTGGTCCTCGGTCTTTTGGGCATCATCGCCCATCAACGGTTACGACGTCCCCTGAGTTTGATGCTTCTTGTTGGGGTCGTCGCTTCGGTCGGGGCTTACCCCAGCGACTCCCCTGCGCCACTTTGGTCGTACTTTGCTGACCACCCCAAGAGCGCTATCAGCTTGGCTTTGCGATCATCATCGCGTGCTGTTCCCCTTGTGGCATTAGCTGTGGCCATCGGACTTGGCATCAGCATCCAGCATCTCATCATGAGGTTTTCGCAACGGTCTGAGCGTGTCCCATTTTTCGTCATCCCGATAGCAACCCTCATGCTGTGTGTCAATATGCCAGCCCTATTTGGTGGTCGACTCATTGATCCTGCGATCTCGCGACCGGAAGATATTCCTGCAGCATGGGGCGAGGCGGCGGACCTACTCAATGCTCGCTATGAACGCGGTGCTACAGGGTCGGTGCTCATCCTTCCGGGGATTGAGTCAGCGGCCTATCGCTGGGGATACCCAGTTGACCCGATCCTTCCAAGTATCACCAAAAAGCCTCTCATTACTCGCGATTGGTTACCTCTCGGAAGCGCCCCCTATATGGATCTGCTGTACGCCCTCGATGACTCATTTCAAAATGGCACAGCCGATCCAGACAGCATTGCCCCGATCGCTCGCTTGCTCGGGGCTGACACAGTGATGGTGGTGAACTCCTACCAATATGAGCGCTTCGGACTCAATCGTCCAGAACGCTCCTCATCGCTGATTGCGTCCGCTCCTGGTCTGACACATTTGGGTGATTTTGGGGAACCGACAGTCAACCTCGCTCCAGGGATCGATGCCCCTGACTTACAAGACTTTCCTGCCACCGCCCTTCCTGAGATCTCGGT
>SYDZ01000178.1 GCA_005801025.1 Actinomycetota bacterium | reverse complement strand
TGCGCCTTGCAAACCTTGGGTTGTGTAGAAATTTCTGAAATTGCTCCAGGTGAAATCGTGACTATTCGCGGAGACGAGATCACTCGACGGCGCACACCGCCAGCGGTGACGGGTGGGGCACATTGTTCATTCGAGTTCGTGTACTTTTCTCGCCCCGATAGTGAGTGGGATGGACACAGTGTGCATGCCGTCCGTCAACGTTTAGGCGAGAGGCTAGCAATTGAGGCAGGTGTGGATGCCGATGTAGTGATCCCTGTGCCGGACTCATCAATCCCAGCCGCTATTGGGTACTCTCGCCAATCTGGTATCGCCTTCAATGATGGGTTGATTAAAAATCGCTACATCGGACGCACCTTCATTGAGCCATCGCAGTCACTTCGCGAACGACGGGTGGCAATGAAGTTCAACGCTCTCACCGAAAACCTTGTTGGCAAGAGGGTGATCGTGATCGACGACTCACTTGTGCGTGGCACAACGGCTGGACCATTGGTCAAGTTGATTAAGGATGCAGGAGCCACTGAAGTTCATTTACGAATCACTTCGCCACCAGTGATGCACCCCTGTTTTATGGGTGTGGATATGGGTACCTACGACGAGCTCATAGCGGCTCGCTTAAGCATTGACGAATTGTGTCGCCATGTTGGCTGTGACTCCCTGGAATTTTTGACCGTTGAAGGCATGCTGGCGGCAATCGGGAGTCACAACGGATATTGCACAGCCTGTTTCACTGGTGAGTATGCCATTGATACGACTGCGTTGAGGTTGAGTGCCAGAAAAGCTGGTGTTATCTCGTGAGAATTTTGGTTCTCGGATCGGGCGGACGCGAAGATGCGATCGCCTGGGCTTTGGAATGGGAGCATCACGCTAACGATGATGAGGTTTTTGTGGCTCCAGGCAATGGGGGATCTCGGCTTCGTCTGGACGTTGATCCCACAGATCCGCAAGCAGTGGTGGATTTGTGTCGACGTGAAGCCATTGATCTAGTTGTCGTTGGCCCAGAGAGTTCTTTGGCCGCTGGGGTGAGCGACGCTTTACGGAGGGATTCAATTCCAGTTTTTGGTCCAACAGCGCAGGCTGCGATGTTGGAAACCTCCAAGGCCTTCTGTCGAAGTTTTGCGACGAAGCATTCCATCCCGTCACCAGTGAGCGAAGTTTTTGCCGGTCCATTAGCAGCCGAGCAAGCCCTGCTGTGGGCCGATCAACAAAGTTTCGAAATCGTTGTCAAAGCCGATGGTTTGGCTGCTGGTAAAGGTGTCGTGGTGCCATCATCTGTTGACGAACGCAACGCCGCCATTAGGACACTCAGTCTTTCGGGTGACTTGGTGCTCGAAGAAAGATTATTTGGTGACGAGGTCTCCTTACTGGTGTTCACTGATGGAACAACTATTTGCCCCATGCCTCCGGCGCGTGATCACAAATGCATTGGCGAAGGAGACACAGGGGCTAACACTGGCGGCATGGGCGTCTACGCTCCCACGGCATCTTGTCCAAGCGAAATGGTGGATCGCATTGTTCGAGAAATTATTGAGCCTGCTATTGATGGCCTACGAGCAATGGGGATCGACTATGTCGGCGTGCTGTACGCCGGAATCATGCTCACTGCGCGGGGTCCCAAACTTATTGAATTTAATTGTCGCTTTGGTGACCCAGAGGCCCAAGCTTTGCTCCCTCTTTTGCAATCAGAACTCAAAAGCGTTTTACTGGCCTGCGTTAACGGAACGTTGAGTGAATTAGATATTCGTTGGAGTTCTCAGACCTCATGTGCAGTCGTGGCAGCTGCACCTGGATATCCGAGTCAGCCAATTCTTGGTGGCGTGATCTCTGGACTGGAGAGCGTTGCCAAAAGCGACAATGTGCAGATGTTTCATGCCGGCACCGAGAAGGTTGGTAATGAGATTCATGTCAATGGTGGACGGGTGATGTGTGTGACTGGACTAGGCGAGGATCTCAGCACTGCCCGACAATCTGCCTACACAGCGATCAATCATGTGAGCTTTGAGGGACAACAAATCCGTCGCGATATCGGGTGGCGAGAATTAGCGAGGACGACGGGTGGGTATGCCAAAAGCGGTGTCAATATTGATGAAGGTAATCGCGCCGTTGATCTCATGAAGAAGAAAGTTGAAGCCACGCATACCAACGATGTTTTAGGCGGCCTCGGATCCTTCGGTGGAGCGCTTGCCGTGCGTTCACTGATGACGATGGATGATCCAGTTTTGGTGGCTTCAACTGATGGAGTTGGTACCAAAGTGATGTTGGCCACCGATCTCGGTCGCTTTGAGACGATCGGTCATGACATCGTAAATCATTGTGTGAATGACGTCCTAGTACAGCGGGCGACACCACTTTTCTTTCTGGATTATGTCGCGTCTTCTAGTATCTCCGCAGAGATGGTGGCAGCGATCG
Source organism: Actinomycetota bacterium (assembly GCA_005801025.1). GTDB lineage: Bacteria > Actinomycetota > Acidimicrobiia > Acidimicrobiales > Ilumatobacteraceae > Casp-actino8. The sequence goes on along the minus strand of SYDZ01000178.1, from coordinate 1,273 downwards.
TTGGTGGAATGGCCGATGCATGTGCGGCTAATAATTGTGTCTTGCTTGGCGGCGAAACAGCTGAGATGCCAGGTGTTTACTCGCCAGGTCATTTTGATGTGGCGGGAACTTTGGTGGGGGTTGTTGATCGCTCCCGTTTATTGCCGAGCAAGACGATTGAACCCGGTGACTTGATGGTTGGTTTACTTGCGTCGGGATTACATACCAATGGCTATTCGTTGGCCCGCAAAATTTTCGCTGGCTTGCCTCTTGATGTTGTGCCGCAAGGTTGGACTTGTACCTTGGGTGATGCTCTGCTGGCCTCGCATCGCGCTTACCTCAACGTTCTCGACCTTGCTCTGAAAGGCGATGTGATTAAGGGTTTGGCGCATATCACCGGGGGAGGCTTTGAAGAAAACATTCCGCGCGTTTTACCTTCAGGTTGTTCTGCCAAGGTTGATCTTGGTTCATGGCCGATGATTCCAATTTTTGAACTCATTCGTGATGTCAGCGGACTGCCGGATCGTGAGTTATATCGAACCTTCAATATGGGCATTGGTATGGTGATCATCGTCAAGCCATCTGACCTTGAGGAATTACGTTCGCAGATTGAAGAGTCAATCTGGGTCATTGGAGAAGTGACTTCGGGGAATCGTGAGGTCGATCTAGTGTGAGTGCTCGCTTAGTTGTTCTGGCCTCGGGTTGGGGAAGTAATGCGCAAAGCATTATTGACGCCCAAAAAGCCCAACTTCTTGATGTCCAAGTCGCGGGTGTGGTGTCAAATCATCGTGACGCATTCGTTTTAACGAGAGCACGTGATGCGGCAATACCTGCTTTTTATGTGGGTCGTGAGGAGGGCGAAGATCGCCATACCTATGACTCACGCCTCGCTGATGTCGTCAAGGCCCTGAAACCTGATGTCGTCGTATTAGCGGGTTGGATGCGGATTCTGAGCAATCATTTCATCACCGCTGTTGACGCTCCGATCATCAATGTGCATCCTGCTCTTCCGGGAGAATTTGCTGGGACGCAAGCCATTGAACGGGCTTTCGCAGAGCGAGATAGCGGTCGAGTGTCCAGCGGTGTCATGGTTCACCTGGTTCCTGATGAGGGAGTAGATGATGGACCAGTTCTAGGGACTACTGTCGTACCAATCCTTGAGTCAGACATGCTGGAAGATTTCACCACACGGATGCACCAAGCAGAGCACCAATTACTTGTCAATGTTCTCAGCCAATTCACATCTACTGTCTCGCACACACCATCTTGAAAGGAAAAATGTCATGACGGCAAC
>SYDZ01000177.1 GCA_005801025.1 Actinomycetota bacterium | reverse complement strand
CTGGAAACCATTACAGATGCCAATCACCGGTACGCCAGCAACAACTCGTGTGTGCAGAATCCCACTGATGCGATGATTCAGTTCGTCGGCAAACACTCGACCCGAACCTAAAGCATCGGCGTAAGAAAAACCTCCAGCAACAGCGATGATTTGCGCGGAAGAAAGATTTTTGGATTCCTCTGGCAGATCGGTCACTTGAATGAACACGTGATCACAATCGGCTTGGGAAAAAGCAAAGGCTAGATCCTGATGCCGATTCGTTCCCGGCGCAACCAAAATCGCTGCGGTCGGCTTCATACCTCATCCGACCAAGCAGTCGTCATCTGCGCGCGACTCACGCAAAATTCGGTGTCGTGCGTTCGGCAATGCAAATCAGGGTTCTCGATGACTGCGCCAAGTAGGACTGCGAGCCCCAATCGCGCGCGCACCTCATCGACAAGATTCGGATCAACTTCCAAAAGAATACGGCCATTTGATTCCGCATAGAGTGCCACGACATCCGTTGCGGCAACGGCACGTATATCCACATTCAGACCGAATGGCGAGGTGAGGCAATATTCCGCCAGGGCAACAGCTAATCCACCTTCACTACAGTCGTGGGCCGAACGAATCTTGCCTTGTTGTATCAACTCATATAACGCTCGATAGCGCAGTGGCGCAGTCATGTCAGGTTGCGGTACTAAACCACCATGATCGCTTCCCAGGACAAGATCCAAGTGACTGCCACGTAATTCATCACTGGTCAATCCAGTCAGCACAATCGCGCTACCAATTGTACTCAGCGTTGAACTCACGCATTGTTCCACCTCGGGCACGTGTGCCAAGGCGGTAATCACCAAAGTCGGTGGAATGGATTGGCGTACACCCGAGTCAGATTCATATTCGTTATTCAGAGAATCCTTTCCCGACACAAAGGGCGCACTAAAAGCAAGAGCCGCATCACAACAGCCGTCAACGGCGTGCACCAAGTCTCCCAATGTGGATGGCCGAGACGGATCTCCCCAAGAAAAGTTATCCAATAGCGCCACCGCTAAGGGGTCTGCACCAACAGATACCACATTGCGCATCGCTTCATCAACGGCGGACCACGCCATGGATCGACAGTCATAAAGTCCATAGCGCGCGTTGACCCCAATACCGAGTGCAAAACCATTTGTGTCTTCGGGACGAACGATGACAACCCCATCAGATGGCCCTGTTTGCCGTGGAGCAGACATCGGACCAATGACGGTTGCTCCGAGAATTTCGTGGTCATAGCGGCGAATGACCGCTTCCTTAGAAGCAATGTTCGGGTGAGCCAATAATTGGCAGATCATCTGCACGTGATCTGCTACATCACGTGAGATGGCAGCCGCAGTCGGGTGAGGTTCAAGGTCGGCGATCATATCTCGTTGTGGGCGACCATCAAAAAGAAAATCAGTCGGCATATCAACGACGATCTCTGAACCATGTTGGACAATCAAACGTTGCGTTCCCGTGAACTCTCCAATCACCGTCGCCTTGACTCCGCGTACGAGGCAGCGATGCAGAACTTCTGGCACATCGCGAGGATCCACACCAAGCACCATTCGCTCTTGTGCTTCCGATAACCAGATCTCCCACGGAGCCAAGCCGGGATATTTGCGTTCCACCAAGGCAAGGTCAATCGTGGCTCCCAACTTTTCCGCCATCTCGCCAACCGCTGAAGACAATCCACCGGCGCCACAATCAGTCAGCGACGTGCATAACGGCGCCTCGCGATCAAGTAAATCAACCAACACTTCACCGACCAAGCGCTCGACGATCGGATCACCAATCTGCACGGAGGCCCCAGCCACGGAACCAGTACTGGCATCAACCGTCATCGAAGAAAAAGTCGCACCTTTGATTCCGTCGCGTCCCGTGGCGCCGCCAATCACCACAATCTGATCACCCACTCGCGGTTCACCGATAGCGTCGTAGCCCCGTACAACTCTGCCGACACAACCACAAAACACTAAGGGATTGGCGACGTAACCCTCATCGTAAAGAACTGCGCCAGCAACTGTGGGCACACCAATCTTGTTGCCATAGTCAGCCACACCCGCCACGACACCTTCACGAATCATTTCTGGGTGCAGAACGCCGCGCGGCAACTGATCGGCTCGGGTATCGACTGGACCAAAGCACAACACATCGGTCAGTGCCACAGGTATCGCTGGCGCGGCTAAGACATCGCGCACCACGCCACCCACTCCGGTATTCGCTCCACCAAAGGGTTCCACTGCGCTTGGATGATTGTGGGTTTCGGCCTTAATGGCCAGCGCATGAGAATCACCAAAACGAACGATGCCAGCGTTGCCATCAAAAGCCGACACAACAAAAGGAGCATTAATGGTTCGTGTGCAATCACGTAGTTGACGAAGTAGCGGCGCTACCACATCGCCTCGTGTCGTGGTGATGTGTGCCGTAAATGTTTTGTGTGAGCAGTGTTCACTCCAAGTTTGGGCAATCGTCTCAATCTCGGCATCAGTTGGATCTCGTCCTTCGGAGGCAAACCATTGCTGAATAACAAGCAGTTCGCTGTGATCAAGAGCCAAACCACGTTGCCGATTGAGTTGAGAAAGTTGCGCATCGGTTAAATCGCGCAGGGCAACAATTTCCACACGAGTTTGCGCCCCGTCAGAGTTCATCGGCACGAAACCAGGGTTGACCCTTGAGCGGTCCCATATCTCCACGACAGGATTACAGAGGATGTGTTCCACTAACTCGGTCACGGCACTGTCATCAAGATGTGCTGCTCCCAAAATGCGATGGGCCGATCCTGTGGCAATGCGGACATCTAAACCTAAACGAGCGGCACTCTCTTGCATTTGAAACGCTACACGGTCTGTGACACCCGCCCGACGAGCGACCTCCACAACCAATTCACTTGAGGTAGCAGGGTTCTCATCGGGGTCAACAAAAGTGACAGCAATTTGCGGTCCGAACGGCTCACTGATGAGAGACTGTGCCAAACGTTGCGCGTCCACTTCATCGCTACATCCAGAGACAAAATACAGATCACAGGATTCAAAAGTCAGTCCGGAAAATCCGAGTCGCGAGGCCGCTTGTGATAACGAGTGATCCTGATGAAAGCCCCGTGGCGCGGAGACCCTCCACCAACTTTTGGGGGAGATAACCGAGGAAACAGGCACTTAGCCGAGAGTAAAGGTTAGGAGTCTTTACAATCCATACGGCAAGCAGTGATTTGTTTTACTTTCTATAAAAATCATCTGAAGTTGATTGATTTTTTGTAAAACAGGGACTGCTCTCAGATCCTTGGAGGGTCAACTTCAATCCTGATTTTTGAATGTGCCGGCCGCTCGGTATGAATAAAAGCATGAGTGAGCACATCATGACTGCTTGCCCGCACCAACCATTTCTCGCGATGCGCCACCGCGGTGATCCCACCCATGACGGATAAGGAACTTGCAAATGCGCCAGCACCTTCACCTTCAATCACCGCTAACACCGAGACAGGCGGAAAACCCAACATTTCGCGACGAGCCAATTCTGCTTGACTGAGAATTCCTGGATCGCCGGCCACGGCAGCCAGAACCACATCATTATCTGGCAGAGAGGTTTGCAAAATGATTCGTCCACCCCTCTCGCGGATTCCTACTAAACGCGCCGCTTTGGCGATTAAAGCCATGGCCTGCTCGCTGGCTTGATAGCGCGGGGCCAATAACTCGCTGTCAAAATCCAAAAATGCCACCACGTCGATACGACGGCACCGATGCAACACCGCCTCGGTCCCGATAAAGACATCAGCAGTCGTGTCATCAAAAAGTTCATCCTTATTTTTGCCCGCTACAACCGCGAGAACATCGCGTTGCGCTGCTGCCTCTAGTTCATCGCGCAGGCGCCCGACTCCTGGACGAATCCGTGAAAGCACCGAAGAACCACAGTTCGCACACACTTTAGGTCGGCTGCGCTGGCAGGTGCCACAGTCAAGTTGACCCACCACATTTTCAACCATTGATCCTGTGCATGACTCACAGCGAGCCAGCATCTTGCATGATCGACATGCCAGCAGTCGCGCTTGACCCTTGGTGTTGAGCACACAGGCCACACGGAGATCGGCATGGCGTAAGTGAGCAATCAACTCGGAAGACAATAACGACCTCTTCCAAGGTTCAAGATCG
>SYDZ01000176.1 GCA_005801025.1 Actinomycetota bacterium | reverse complement strand
TTCGTTTGCCGTTGCTACGCCTGCTGTCTTTTGCGGTGTGTTGGGCATGGCTAGAAACTGCTGGAGTCGTGGGAGCCTTTTTGTTGTGGCTCACTGGTCAACGTAAAAATCTGCCACGACATTATGCATTGCAACGCTGGTGGGCAGCGCGTTTGCTCGGTGCTTTGGGAAAAACCTGTGGCATACGTGTTGAGGTAGTGAACATTGAGTCATTGAGTTCTGGCCCTGTTCTGATGTTTGCACGACACGCCAGTCTCGCTGACTCTTTAGTGTCGGCATATGTAGGGACAACTTTGGCGGAGATGAATCCGCGCTATGTGCTGAAGCGAGAACTACTAGCAGATCCGTGTCTTGATGTAGTGGGGCAGCGATTGCCGAATCATTTTCTTGATCGAAATGCCAATGACGCGCAACCCGAACTTGATGCACTTGAAAAACTTGTCAGCGATATGGATGCATTGACTGTTGGGATTATTTTTCCCGAAGGCACTCGGGCAAACGATGTCAAACGCACCCGAGCGTTGGCGAAAATTTCGTCCATTGATCCATCGCGAGGTCAACGACTCAATGCGATGAAACATCTTTTACCACCACGACCTGCCGGAGCCGGCGCCATGATGCGCGGTAATCCAACGGCTGATGTGGTCCTGGTGTGGCATATTGGTTTTGAAGGACTTGACACATTTGGTGGAATTCTTCAGGCAATATCAACCAAGATGGCGCCTATCCGTTTTGTGATGCGGCGCGTGTCGCGTTCGCAGACTCCTTCCGACAACATCGAATCGTTCACTGAGTGGTTAGATAATGAGTGGATGCGTATGGATCAAGAGGTTGAAGTCGCATTAAACGAAAGGAATTACCATGGGTGAAGTGATGTCGTCGGCCGCGGTTGGAATTGTGGCCTTGATGTTGGCCACGTGGATCATCAGTTTGATGAAGAAAAACGCCTCCATTGTTGACATCGTGTGGGGACTTGGTTTCGTTCTTGTGGCCTGGATCTCTCGTGCTGTTGCCGATGGCGATAATGCTCGACAGTGGCTCTTAACAGCGATGACATCGGTGTGGGGTCTGCGCTTAGGAATCTATTTGTTGTGGCGCAATTCAGGACATGGTGAAGATTTTCGCTACCGCTCAATGCGTAAACATTGGGGACCAAGATTTCCGCTGATTAGTTTGGTGACAGTATTCGGTCTGCAGGGAACTTTGATGTGGATAGTTTCTCTGCCAGTGCAACTTGGGCAGTCTGATGCCACACCGCAAATCGGTCCTTTGGCGGTCATCGGTGTGTTGGTCTATCTCATCGGATTGTTCTTTGAAGTTGTCGGTGACGCTCAGTTGGCGCGATTCAAAGCCGACTCAGCCAATGCCGGCAAAGTCATGGATCAAGGTTTGTGGAAATTCACTCGTCACCCAAATTATTTTGGTGACTCGTGTGTCTGGTGGGGTATCGCCATTGTGGCGGCGGAAACTGGTTCGGGTGCTTGGGGCTTGATAGGGGCGGCGGTGATGACCTTCTTCTTGCGCCGTGTCAGTGGAGTCACCCTCTTGGAGAAATCACTAAAGAAGCGTCGAGAAGGCTACGAAAATTACATCGCCCGCACGAGCCCATTTTTCCCTCGGCCCACCAAAAAGGCCTAATCTAAGTTGTGGTTGGGTGCTTGAGAAACCCACTAGCGTGACTGCGCTGAAGTCTTTTCCGTTTCGAGCAGGTGCTCTCTTATTTGCTGTCGCAGCAGTCGGAACTGCGATTTCACTGATGGTTCAGGCTCACCTCGGAGTTGCCCCTGCGGACGTCTTTACAACTGGTGGAGCAAAGCAACTCGATATCGCTGTTGGAACAATGGGTTGGCTGAGTGGGGCCCTCTTCACATTGTTAGCGATTGCTTTCAAGAGATTTCCAAGTTGGGGAACCTTGATTGGCAGTATTCTGGTGGGTCAAGTGGTCAATATTGTTCTGCCACTCGTCGCTGAACCAGAGCAATTGGTATGGCGCATTCTGATGATGTTGGGCGGCATGGCACTTTTATACTTCGGAATCACCGTGGGTGTGGCCACCACATTGGGGACTGGTCCGATCGAATTATTAATGCTCGGACTGCATGACAAAGGTTTGAGTATGCAAGTCGCGCGCTGGGGAATTGAAGTTGTGGTTGTTACTGGTGGCATTTTGCTGGGAGGCGAAATCGGAGCTGGAACTATTCTCTTTGTGCTTTTGACTGGACCCGTGTTGGCGCGCACTCTTCCACCTATGGTGCGCTTTATGGGCACTGAAGTGATGACTCCGCCGGCTGCCGTAGATGCCTAAGAAGTTTTGGGGATCCGACTCGAGATCACGCCGTCGTTTTCAAGGGCAGATATTTCCTCATTGTCCAATGACAAAATATCGCGCAATACGTGGCGGTTATCCTCACCGCGATACCGCGGCTCGCCATGAGTGCCGACCTTGCCATGAGTGAAATGCCAAGGTGCATTAGGAACTCGTATTTCTCCACCAATACGATCAGGCACTGTCGTAATTGCTCCGCGCACTTCGGCCCATTCGTTCTCGGCAAGTTCGCGGGCGGTGCGCATCACGCCGACGGCTAAACCGAACTCATCACATCGATCTTCAAAATCTTGAGCGGTGGCGAGAGAAGATGCCCAAGTGCGCATTTCATGAAGGAGAGCCTCAAAGTTAGACATCCGAGTTTGCACATCAACAAAGCGCGAGTCATTGAGTAAATGTGGCTTATCCATCACAGCCACGATGATCTCAAACGTCCCGCGCTCGGCGGGATGGGCGCTGATGACCACATGAGATCCATCGGCAATCTGCATGATTGGATAATCGCCAGGTTGAAATGAACGAATCCAGTTCGGATCAGTGGGCCCGTCGTATAACTCGTCGTGCATATGTTCATTGACGTAAAGCATGGTTCCCGCCATGGAAACATCAATACGTTCGCCGGCACCAGTTCGTTCACGCTGATACAACGCAGCCAAAATCGCAGTCGTTGTTTCGAGAGCGGTATATGTGTCTGCATGTGACCATGGGTCGTTGGCATAATTGCCACCTCGCGTATCACCTTGTGCACGAGTGAGTCCACTTTCAGCACCGATAACGCTGGCGTAAGCGCGCCGATGCACCCATGGACCATCGGCGCCGTAGCCACTGATGGAGGCGTACACGAGACGTGGGTTGGTGGACGACAACGAGTCATATCCAAGACCTAGGCGGTCCATCACGCCGGGACGATAGTTCTCCAGTACGACATCGCTGGCGTTGGCAAGACCACGAAAAATTTCCGCACCGCGCATTGTTGACAAATTAATGCTAACGCATTTCTTTCCCGCATTTTGCTGAATGAAATATGTTGATAGTGATCCAACACGGGGATTAGTGAAACGTGTGAGGTCACCTTCGGGAGGTTCGACTTTGATGACTTCGGCTCCATAATCACACAGCATGCGGCCACAGTGCGGACCAGCAAGAACGCGTGTCAGGTCAAGGACTCGGATGCCAGATAAAGGAGAGGCGGCTTGGCTCACCTGCATATCTTCCCAGATCTGCATTGCTTTCGTTTACTCGGTCGCACAGACTTTGTGCGAGGATCACATCATGTCTTCTCAACAGGATCCCCACCCTCTTATCGGCCAGGTTGCATTCATTACGGGAGGGGGATCGGGAATTGGTCTCGGTTGCGCCCGTGAACTTGTTCAAGATGCAGCGACAGTGATTTTGGCGGCCCGCAATGTTGAACGCCTTACGGCGGCGGCTGAAGAACTGCGATCTATCGCCGAAGGCGGTGCTCAAGTTTTAACTGTGGCATGTGATGTCACAAGTGAAGAAAGTGTGGCGAATGCGTGCGCAGTGGCAAATGCGGCTGGCAAGTTGACCATGGTTGTGGCCAACGCTGGTTACGGTGGCGGTGGTCCGATCCACTTGACCTCCTTAGAAGATTGGAATGGAATTCTCGGGACCAACCTCACTGGCGCGTTCCTCACCATCAAACATTCAGTGAGTTATTTGGCAGCCAATGGTGGAGGGTCAATCGTCGCCATGTCGTCAATTGCTGGACCTGTGACCCACCGTTTTATGACTCCCTACGATGTCTCCAAGGCTGGACTTGAAATGTTGGTTCGCCAGACTGCCGACGAACTTGGCTGTCGTAATATTCGTGCTAACGCAGTGCGGCCGGGTTTGGTACCAACTGATGCCACGCAAGGAATCATGACGCTTGAACCAATTTTGCAGGATTACTTAGATCAGATGCCATTAGGTCGCGTGGGCAGTACTCAAGACATCGGCAAGTTGGTGCGCTTCTTATTGGGCGCCGAAAGTTCGTGGATCACGGGAACCTGTATCAGTGCTGACGGTGGACATCATCTCCGTCGTGGTCCGAATATTGAACCTGCGATGGAGATGGTGCTTGGTGATGCGCGCTACCCCGCTGGACCAATTTCAGGCAGCTGACAGATGGCGCAGGGCGACTGCGCTGTAGATCGAAATCCCAGTGCTCATACAGGCCTCGTCGTAGAAGACGCGATTTGAGTGATTGGGTGCAGCGCTAGCCAAGTTGCGCTCGTGCGGAGTTGCCCCCAAAAAGACCATTGCTCCAGGGACGTGATTGAGTACGTAACCAAAGTCTTCTGCACCCATCACTGGATTTGGTAATTCAATGAATCGTTCCGCGCCAATGATCTCTTGCGCAATGTTTCCGGCGGTTTGCGCGTAAGTTTTGCTGTTGACCGTGACGTCGTAGCCATCAACGAGTTTGACGCTGACTTCAAGACCGTGAGCGGCCGCGATTCCCTCGGCAACCCGCGTCACACCGTCATGAATCATTCGTCGGGTGACTTCACTGATGGCTCTGATCGTGCCTTGAATTTCTGCAAATTCTGGAATCACATTGGTCGTCGTACCAGCGTTGAGTTGAGTGACGGTGAGGACGCCGGGGTTAAAGACATTGATTCGACGAGTGATCATTGACTGCAGGGCTTGAACAATCTCACAGGCCGCGGGAATCGGGTCCAGGGTGCGGAATGGTTCACTGGCGTGTCCACCCTTACCGATCACACGGATCGCCAAGGTGTCGCTTGAAGCCATGATCGGTCCGCCACGGGTGCTGATGAATCCCGTCGGCAGTGATGATGTTGTGTGAATTGCAAAAGCACCAGTGACTTCAGATGTTGAGCCATCAGATAATGGGCCGACATCAAGTAATCCTTCATCAAGCATGAATCGTGCTCCAGCATGTCCTTCCTCACCAGGTTGAAACATAAAGACAACACGACCATGGATTTGATCACGATGCGCAGTGAGTAATCGGGCAGCACCGACCAACATTGCAGTGTGTGTGTCATGGCCACAGGCATGCATCACATTGGGAACACGTGAACTAAATTCGACACCCGTATCTTCGGGCATCGGAAGCGCATCCATATCGCCTCGTAAGAGCATTGTGGGTCCTGGTTTATTGCCCTCGAGTGAGGCTACAATTCCCGACGTCGTTTCGTGCAATGTAATACCGAGAGGAAGTCCCTCAAGTGCGGCGAGAACTTCATCGCGGGTCTTGGGCAGATGATTTCCAAGTTCTGGCCATTCATGAAGACGACGGCGCAAGGCGATCGTGTCATCGAGTAAATCAAGCGACTCCTCAGCGAGGGTAGAGATATCTGTTGGATCAGCCATCTCTATATCGTAGACCTATCAGAAGATGCCAATGAACGTGCTAAGAAATAACAGTGATGGACAACGAAGTCATTGAAATGGTGGACATCGTTGATGAACATGATGTCGTGATCTCCACGGTTTCACGACACGAGATGCGCAAAAATCGGTTACGGCATCGGGCAGTTTTTATTGCTGTCATGGATGGCGCCGGTCAGTTGTTGGTACATCGACGCTCATCCCACAAGGATGTGTGGCCAGGCTGGTGTGATATTGCCGTGGGTGGCGTTGTCAGCGCTGGTGAAAGTTATGTTGCGGCTGCAATTCGTGAACTGAATGAGGAGGTCGGGATTCAAGATATGTCATTAGAGCCGCTTGATGGTGGCATATGTCAAACCTATGAAGATGACCAAGTCACCCTGATAGGACGGTGTTTTATTGTTCAAGCACAGGGCCCGTTGACCTTCAATGATGGTGAAGTGGCGGAGGCCTGGTGGGTTCATCGCGATGGGTTAGATGAGTTAGTCCGCCGAGAAAAAGTTTTGCCTGACAGTGTGGCGTTGCTCTTGCCATTGCTTGATTTTTAGTCGCCCGAGTGATTTGACTCATGCTCACATTGTGAGGTCCGTGAGAGTCGCGGCAGTCAAGAAAGGAACGAGATGTCACAGTATGCATGTGGAGGGATGATTGGTGCCGACCCTGAGCAGTTAACCCATTT
>SYDZ01000175.1 GCA_005801025.1 Actinomycetota bacterium | reverse complement strand
TCCATAAATAATTCCGATGACTGCTAGTAAACCAATCCACGGAGCCCACTCTTTGGCAGCCTCCGGGAGAATTGGAATTGCAATACGTACGAAGCCATAGGTGCCAAGTTTCAGCAAGATTGCCGCCAGGATCACGGAGCCTTGGGTCGGTGCTTGCGTGTGAGCATCGGGCAACCAAGTGTGGAATGGGAACATCGGTACTTTCACGGCGAACCCGATAAACATCCCACCGAAGATCCAGATCTGCGCCGAACGACCAATCACACCACCGTATTCGGCAAGTTGCGGGATTGAGAACGATGGTTCGACGCCGTCTGGTAGAACACCTCGCACTTTATAGAACAAAGCGATAAATCCGACGAGCATCAATGCTGAGCCGAACATGGTGTATAGAAAGAACTTCAGCGATGCGTATTGGCGATCTTCGCCACCCCACACGCCAATCATGAAGTACATCGGCAACAACACCAATTCAAAGAACACGAAGAACAAGATCAAGTCTTGAGCCACGAATGTTCCCGCCATGCCTGTCTGCAAAATCAGCATCAAGATCAAAAACGCTTTGGCATTTCCAGGCGAGGGAATATGGTTCCACGAATAGACCATCACCAAAACCGTGACCACCATGGATAAGAAGTAGAGCGGAAGGCTCATACCATCTAACCCAATTGTGTAGTTACTAGAGATGACTTTGATCCATTCGGTCTCAGCAAAAAACTGCAATTTCCCGGCTTGATCAAAGTCGAATTGGGTCAGTGTGAAAAAGCCCACGCCAAGAGTTGCCAGCGCGGTGACGAGAGCTACCAACTTGTGAAGTTGCTCGTCTGCTTTAGGGATAAACAGCATCACAATCACGCCGACTAGCGGCAAGAAAGTGCCTACGCTGAGCACCCAGCTTGATTCACGGAGTACGTCCATTCCGTATTCCTCCTCAGGTGTTGATGATTACGAGTATGAGAGCGCCGATGGCTGCCGCAGAAAACAACAGCGCTCCGTATTGATTGACCTTGCCCGACTGCACGGGACGCAGTGCTCCGCCCGTACCCCGGGCAGCGGCGCCCGAGCCGTTCACCGCGCCGTCAACGACGCGTTGATCGATATTTCGGTATACCCAACCGGCTACCCGGCGTGAGACTTTGCCAGCACCATTGACGATGCTGTCAAGAATGTTTTGGTTCACCCAATAGACCGCTTTGGCAATCGGATGAGCAATGGAGTGCACGATGACTTTTTCGTACAACTCATCAAGGTAATACTTATTCCAAAGGAACGTGTAACCACCTCGCAGAGCCTTATTGCGCTCTGTCAGACCAACGAGACGCCTATTACGACGTGTGTAGTACTGCACACAGAACATCCAACTTGAAACCAAACCGAGAGCCACGATGATCAACGACAACGCGGCCTTCGACCATTTAAACGGAGCATGACTAACGGTTGGGAAATAGCACGCCATTCCTGCTTCCGGTGCAACGACCGCACAACCTTCTTTGGTGACTTTTTCCTCTGAAGACACGCTCATACTCGCTACAGACATTGTGACGGCTTGCGCACCATCTTCAGATGCCGTCTCTGCGCCAACCACGACATACTCTGAACCAGGTTCAACGTATTTCTTCAAGCGTTCCCATGATTCGCCAAAAGGCGTGGCGTTAAACAAGCCAGCGGTTAAAGCCAAGGCAGCTAAAATCATCAGCGGAACCGTGATCAGTTTTGGACTTTCGTGGGGACCGTGATCGGCGTGCGCATCGTGAGAATCAACAGCAACATGCGTGTCGTGAGAGGTATGGGTATCTACTACGGCATGCGCATCATGCACATCATGATGAATGCCAGCCGCGGCACCACGAGCTTCACCAAAGAACGTCAAGTATGTTGCGCGGGTCATGTATGCCGCAGTGAGGAATGCTCCCGTGAGACCGACAATCATGAACGCGTTGTAACCGCCATAACCGACATTGTCAATGATTTCATCTTTAGAAAAGAAACCAGCCAATGGGAAAACGCCAGCGAGTGCCAGCGTTGAGATGATCCATGTGGTCGCCGTGATTGGCATCTTTTTAGCAAGACCACCCATATCTTTTTTCATGTCAAAGGAGTGGTGCGAGCCAGAATGGCTGACCGAACCAGCCGATAAGAACAAACAGGCTTTAAAGAAAGCGTGAGTGAAGATGTGGAATACGGCTGGCAACCACGCACCAGCGCCTAAGCCCATCATCATGTAACCCAACTGCGAAACAGTGGAGTACGCGAGAACTTTCTTGATGTCGTGTTGCACGAAAGCTAGTAACGCGGCGATCACGATCGTGATACCGCCGATAAGGACGATGAAGTTGATATTGGTGTCACCAATCTTCATGCCCTCCCAAAAAATGGGATAGAGACGAGCGACTAAGAACACGCCGGCGACAACCATCGTGCTGGAGTGCAACAGCGAACTTACGGGAGTTGGACCCGCCATGGCGTCTGGGAGCCAAGTGTGCAGCGGGAACTGACCACTCTTGCCGATGCAAGCAATAAACAATGCGACCGCGCCCCATGTCAAAGCGCTGTGGCTGGCCTCACCAGACATTGCCCATGCTGACAGACCGCTGATATTGAAGCCCGAGACACCAAGATTCTTTTGTGTCCAGTTATTAGCCGAGAAGAACAAAATTGCCGTGCCGATCAAGAGACCCACATCGCCAACACGCACCGTAAAGAAAGCCTTAAGAGCCGCACGCGAGTTTGCTTCTTCTTCCCACCAGTGACCGATGAGCATGAATGAACACAAGCCCATGATTTCCCAACCGAGAATCAACTGCACCATGTTGGGGGCGAGAACCATGCACAACATGCCGGCAGAGAACAATGTCAGAGCAGCAAAGAAGTGCGTGTAACGACGGTCCCCACGCAAATATTCCAGAGAGTAAATCTGCACAAGGCTGGAAATGAATGCTACGACCACCAGCAGTGTTAACGCCAAACCATCAATGTGCTGGCCGATGCCAAAATGGAATCCCCCACTTTGCCACCAGGTCCATTCGTGAATCACTGGCTGCACATATGGTGCAGCGTGATATGCGCCTTCCACGACTGCCTCGTGAGCACCATCGACGACGCTGTTCACGCGCTGAATCCACTGCCATGCAGCTCCACCCGAAAAAACAAGTGATGACAACATTGACAGTACGCCGAGTTCGCTGCCCTTCATCGGCATTTTTTTGCCGAAGAAAATAATCAGAACAAAAGCGATGGCTGGGATCACAGGTATCAACCACGCGTGTTCCAAGAACCATCCAGTTGAGGCAACTACCTCTGAAGTCATTTCTTGAGCCAACATTAATTAGCCCTTCATTTCTGACAAGTCATCGAGCGCAATAGTGCGTCGGTTGCGATAGATCAACAAAACCATGGCCAAGCCAACGCCCACCTCGGCGGCGGCGATAGCAATGACATACAGCGCAAAAGTGTTGCCATCAACTGAACCATGACGAACCGAGAACGCCAACAAGTTGATATTCACCGAGTTCAGAATTAGTTCAATAGACATCAACACCATGACCGCATTTTTGCGAGCCAAGACGCCGTAGACGCCGATGCAAAAAAGCACTGCTCCAAGTAAGAGGAATTGAGTAGTCAACATAATTGGCCCCTTAGTCTTTTCGCGCCAGCACGATGGCGCCGATGACAGCGACGAGTAAAACAAATGACAATGCCCAGAACGGCAAGAGGTACGGGCCAAAGATGTCATCACTGATGACCTGTATCGGGATGGGTTGCGTGTCGCCAGGGTTTTCGATGAGGCGCTCGCTGCCAAAACCATCAACGATGACATACGCCATCACGCCCAACGTCAAAATAGCGACGGGGATACCAAGAATCCAATTTTTGTTATTGAGATCTGATTCAGCACCGATCCGAGCACGTGTGAGCATGGTTCCAAACAAGAACAGCACCATCACTGCTCCGACGTACACCAACACTTGAGTAATCGCCACAAATTCGGCAGAGAGCAACAAATACTGAGCCGCGGCACCCGATAAAACAATGACCAACCAAAGTGCGGCGTGAACAACGTTGTTCACCGTCACAACCCGCACAGCACCGATGATCATCAGTAATGAAATGATGCCAAAGCCCACATTCTGAGCCACCAAAAGATCGGTAGCAATCATCACTTCTTGCCCTTCTTCTCGGCGCCGACTTCATAGGCGGGAGCCTCGGGAACCGTGGCCATCCATTCACCCAACTTCACCTTGTCATGCAACAGGTCAGCAAGATTGGGCTCACTATATTCGTATTCTGGGCTCCAAAAGAGAGCGTCAAAGGGACACACCTCAACACAGATTCCGCAATACATGCATAACGCGTAATCGATGTCAAAGCGGTCAAGTTTATTAACCTGGCGCGGCTTGCCACCTGCACGACGTGGTGGCGCTAATTCTTTGTGGCCCTCAATGTAAATGCACCAGTCGGGACAAGACCGAACACACAACATGCACGATGTGCAGTTGTCTTCGTGCAACGCAATAACGCCACGGGCACGCACAGGGGGCGCTTCTTTTTCGTGGGGATACTGCACGGTGTTAGCACCATCAAGGGCGGTGCGCTTGATGGTGTTCAGCGTGACGCCGAGACCTTTGAGAAGACCAGGGATCTTGGGCATTAGAGGGCCACCTTCAAGATCGCAGTGACCATGATGTTCACCAAGGAAATTGGGACAAGGACCTTCCAAGCAAAACGCTGCAGTTGGTCTTCGCGGAATCGTGGGTAACTAAAACGCACCCACATAATCACAAATGAAAGCAACATCATTTTGCCGAACATAATCAGCGGACCCACGACATTCATCCAGTTATCAACACTGTCTATGTCAGTCCAGCCGAACCAAGCAAATGGAACGCCCCAACCGCCGAGGAAAAGAACCGACGCTATGAAAGAGAAAACACCAGCAGTAGCAAATTCAGCAATGAAGAATGTCAAGAAACGAAAACCGGAATACTCGGTCATGTAACCCGAGACCAGTTCTGATTCAGCAATCGGCATGTCGAACGGTGTCTGCGTGAGTTCCGCCTGCACAGCGATCATGAAGATGATGAAACCAGTGAACTGCGTCAGGATGTACGGATTTCCTAATCCATTCCAACCAAATATTTCACCAGTGTTCTGCGCCATCACGATGCCTTGCAGGTTCATGGTGCCGGCCTGGATGATGACGCCGATGACCGCCAACACCATCGGTAATTCATAGGCGATCAACTGACCAGCAGCACGCAAACCACCAAGTAGCGAATACTTGTTGGCACTCGACCAGCCAGCAATCAGAATGCCAAGCACACTGACGGAGGAAACCGCAAGCATGTAAAACACACCAGCCTCAAAGTTGGTGAACCAGGCGTCGGGGCCAAACGGAACGACTGCCACTAACAAAAAAGTGCTAGCAAGAACGACCAACGGTGCAATTTTGAAAATTACCCGATCAGCCCGCTCTGGAGTGATGTCTTCTTTTTGTAGCCACTTGCCGACTTCGGCAAACAACTGCATTGAACCGTAGGGGCCAGCTTCCATGGGTCCGAGACGACTCTGCATGAAAGACATCATCTTGAACAAGAAGAGATAGACGATGGCGCCAGCGGGCAGCAACACTGCCACGACGCCTCCAAGGACGCGTAGCAAAGACTGCACCCAGTAGGGCAGATCAGCAGCGAGCAAAGCGCTCATCGATCAATGTCACCAAGGATGAAGTAGAGCGAGGCCAAAATGGTGATGATGTCCGGGACATAGACACCCTTAAGAACCCACGGCACGATGGAGATGTTGTTGAAACTCGCAGAGCGGATCTTTGTTCGGAACGGTCCAAGATCACCCTTGCTGACCACATAGTAACCCATCTCGCCGAGTGGATTTTCTGTTGATACCCATGCTTCGCCTTCAGGCACTTTGATAATTCGTGGGACCTTGGCCATCACTGGACCGGAAGGAATACTCTTCAGCAATTCATCAACGATCAAGGTTGATTCGCGAACTTCTTGGAGACGAATCCAACAACGAGCAAAACTGTCGCCATCTGGGTGAGTCCAAACTTTCCAATCCACCTTGTCCCATGCCATCGGCAACGATTGATCGCGTCGTAGATCCCAATCAACACCACAAGCGCGTAGGTTGGCACCAGACAGTCCGTATTGCATAGCGATATCTTTTGGAATCACACCGATGCCACGAGTACGGCTCTGGAAAATCTCATTACCGAAGAGAAGGTCTTCCATCTCGGTACAGAAATTACGCAACTTCTTCATCACGGCACGCGTCTCGTCAATGAAACCTTCGGGGAGATCGTCTTTCAATCCACCAATGCGGTCAAAGTTCGGGTGGAAGCGACCGCCAGTGGCTGCTTCGATGAGATTCAATACATGTTCACGATCGCGGAAAGCCATAAATACTGGAGTCACCGCTCCCAACTGCACACCGAGATCTCCGAGGAACAACGAAACGTTGGCGATGCGCGAGAGTTCAAAGAGGATGGTACGAATCCACTGCGCGCGAGGTGGGGCTTCAATGCCCATCAACTTTTCGGCTGCCAAAATGAATGGCACCTCGTTAGCAAAACTACCCAGCCAGTCAATGCGGTTGACCAAAGAAGTGACTTGTGGATAGGTACGAACTTCGGTCAATTTTTCATAACCGCGATGCATATAACCACATGAGGGTTCGGCCCAAACAACTTGTTCACCGTCAAGGTGAGCAATGATCCGCAGGGTTCCGTGAGTCGCAGGGTGCTGAGGTCCGATGTTGAGAGTCATGCCCTCAGTTTCAAGTTCAACATTCAGCCGCGCGTCTGCCGCCTGTGAGGCGATATAAGCCAACTGTTTACGATCAATGAGGGATTCAGTTGAAGTCATTCTGCTTCGCCTTCCTCGTCATCGGAGCCACCAGGCATCGGTTCTACATCAATGATTCCTGGCCACGGCTTGACCATGCGTGCCAATAGCGGAAAATCTTTACGAAGTGGGTGACCTTCAAATTCGGACGGTAGATACATGTTGCGCAGATCAGGATGACCAGCAAAACCGATGCCGAACATCTCATGAGTTTCACGTTCGTGCCAATTCGCACCAGCGAAAATCGGTGACCATGACTCAACAACTGGTTCGCTGTCCGAGACATCACACTTGATGTTCACGCCAACATGCAGGCTCGGATGAACGACACGCGCCAAAAGTTGCATCCGTGTTGCGCCACCCGCGTAACCCTGTCGCACGGTGTCATCACGCTCAACTGGCGGTGCCGTTGGGTCATCTTCACCCTTGCCGAATGGCGATGGCATCCAGTCGATAGCCGACAAAAAGCAGAAGTACTCAAAACCCATTGAGCGCAGTGCAACACCTGTTTGCCGCCACGCACTCGTACTCACTCGTACCCAAAGATCATCACCAGGCTTCAGCAAACTGTCAAGCAGATCAGCGCCGATGCGAGTTCGAAGATCATCAATGATGCGCTCACGCAAAGTGTCACCTGGAATCTCAGCGATAGGTGTTTCAGTTGACGACAACGGACTCACCTCGCTGAGCAGCAGATTTTTTCGACTTTTTTGTTTCTCCAACAATGATTGGCTTATAACCCTCGCCACGCCAACGCGCGCCCATATCTTCGTTGCGAATGCGCTGCTGTAATAACACCACTCCCTCAAGCAATGCTTCGGGTCGGGGTGGACAACCAGGAATATAAACGTCAACCGGAATAATCTGATCAATCCCCTTAGTCACCGAATAACTGTCCCAATACGGACCGCCGCAGTTAGCGCACGAGCCCATCGAAATCACATACTTGGGCTCGGGCATTTGTTCATACAGGCGCTTGATGCTCGGTGCCATTTTGTCCGTCACAGTCCCGGAAATAACAACAAGGTCAGCTTGGCGCGGGCTAGCGGGGAGGGGAATAACGCCTAGACGCATCACGTCGTAACGCGGGGATGCAAAAGCAGCGCCCATCTCAATGGCGCAACACGCTAAGCCCCACTGATACACCCATAGGGAGTACGAGCGACCCAAGTTCAGTAATGAATTCAGCGGCTTTGGCAGCCGCCCACGGTCAACGAGACCCATACAACTCCTTGTCCATTACACCCAGCGAAGGACTCCCTTGCGCCAGGCATAAACCAGACCCAATAACAAAACTCCAACGAAAACGCCCATTTCAACTAATCCAAATCCTGCATACCGCTCAAGTTGAGTGGCCCAAGGGAAAATAAACACGGCCTCAACATCAAAAATGACGAACAAAAGTGCGAAAACGTAGTAACGAATCTGGCTCTGCGACCAGCCTTCACCAACTGGATCGACGCCACTCTCATAGGTCAAAAGTTTTTCCCGATTGGGCTTATTTGGCCGAATCAGAACGGCTATGCCCAGCAATAGAGATGCCAATAAGAGGGCGATCAGCCCAAACCAAAAGACAACTAGGTATGACCGCAAAAACTCCGACATCGACTCCGACGCTACTACGGAGACGACGATCACTCCTAACTTCTACCCCTGCGTGTGACAAGAGAAATCACATATCGTGGGGGATTAATTCCAAAAACCAATCCACAATGTGATCGCTGTTTGCACGACTCTGTGACACGTTGCGCCGAGTCTGCTCCATCACTGCCTCGGGGGTCAAACCCACCGCCTGCAAGTCATCAAATCCGATTGCCGAGGTCCAGCGCGCCAACATTGATTCGTTGGCTTCTGGGTGGAACTGGGTGGCAAAGGTCCGACCTCCCAAAATGGCCTGAGATCCAGCCGAACTATGCGCCAATTCCGTGAAATCTGGGGGTCTCTGGAAGGCGTCGAAATGCCACTGAAGCCACGGTCCCGAGGCTATGACCTGCGGTAATGCACTTTCCACGGAGTGCCAGCCAACCTCTGGGTGCTCGGCTCGAAAGACCCGTCCACCGAGAGCGTGGGCCACCATTTGGGACCCAAAACAGATACCAAAGATCGGGATTCCGCGCTGATGCGCCTGTTGGATGAGGGCGGCTTCGCGAGCCACGTTGTCCGAGATGCCGTCCCAATAGACGCTCCATTCAGAGCCCAGGAGCAAAATAAGGTCATGACCCTCAAGTTCTGGCCATTCTTCAGGGTGCTCGCGATGGGCCTCCGTCAGGGCAAATCCGTGATGACGGAACCTCTCCCCAACAAAACCACAGTCAGCATCGGCCGCATTGGCAATCACAATCGCACGCACCCCCATCACGATATGACCCGCGGCGTGAGTATGGTGAAGCAAGCATGACAATCGCCAAGATTTCTGAACAAGACATTGCCCGAGCCCGAGAGGTGGGACTCGGAGTCGTCAAACACACCCCAGTCACCGCCTCGGCTGCTCTCAGCGAACTCAGTGGCGGCGACATTGTTCTCAAAGCCGAAAATATGCAACGCACAGGAAGCTTCAAAATTCGCGGTGCGATGAGCAAGTTGTCATCACTGGGTTCGCTTGCCGCGACAGGCGTGACTGCTGGGAGCGCAGGTAATCATGGACAGTCTTTGGCCTTTGCCGCTCGCCACTTCGGAATTCCCTGCGAAATCTTCATCCCGAAAAATGCCCCCATCGCCAAGATCGCCGCATGTCGCGCCTACGGAGCAACTGTCGTTGAGGGTGGAGATTCACTTGATGAAGCAGTTGCCGGTGCCAAAGAGCGAGCTCTGGAAAAAGGTATGCAATTTTGTCATCCCTACGACGACGTAGATGTTGTGGCCGGTCAGGCCACTCTCGGGCTCGAACTGATTGATGACATAGCGAACCTACGACGCGTCATCATCCCCCTCGGCGGAGGTGGGTTGGCAAGCGGTGTGGCGATCGCTCTCAAACAGCATGATCCAAGTATCAAAATCATCGGCGTTCAAGTTGAAGCCTGTGCGCCGTACGCAAACGGCATCACACCGAATGGCCCGGTGTTCACATTGGCCGACGGAATTGCTGTGAAAAGACCTGGTGACATTACGCGACCACTGATTGAACATTGGCTTGATGACATCGTGGTTGTCGACGAAGATGCTGTCGCTGATGCGATGGTGTTATTGATGGAGCGATCAAAATTGTATGTTGAAGGCGGTGGAGCAGTTGGCGTGTCAGCGTTATTGAGCGAACGTCTTGCCCCATCGCGGAGTGGAACGACGTGTGTGGTGTTGTCTGGTGGCAATGTTGACCTCGGTGTGGTGCCCGGACTCATTCGCCGATTTGAAACACAAGCTGGTCGTCGACTGATTGTGTTTGTCAAAGTGAGCGATCGTCCAGGCGGACTTGCGAAATTACTGGCGATTTTCGCCGAAGTTGGAGCCAGCGTGATTGATATTGATCATGTCCGTGATGGAGTTGATCTACACGTTCGCGAAACTGGAGTCAACGCAGTGCTTGAAGTACGCGGACCCGAACACGCCGAATTATTGATTGACACCGTTCGCGATGCCGGTTACGACATTGCCTCATTGTGATTTTGGTGGCAGGGTCACAATCGCACTGGTTGTTACGCTTCGGCGACAAAGCCTTTGAAAACTCGCATATATTCGATGAAGCCATCCGACAAACCTTCGGCACGCAAATCATCGGGGTGTATTGGCATAGGGCGCATCGTGAACTCAGGGTCGGCGCCAGCTAAACGAGCGAAATCATGATGTGCAATTGCTGCCCGACCAATAATTGCGAAGTCGGCTCCATTATCCACGGCCCACTGGGCGTCAGCGGCTGAATAGATTTTGCCTGCCACGCCCAGTCGCGTCATGTCGCGCGGTACCCCAGCAAATAATTCCATCAAGGTCTTGCCAGCAAACTCTTCATCGACTGCATCTTTACGAATATCCCACATTGACATGTCAATGAAATCAATCTTCTTTGAATCAACTAACCAGCCATAAAGTTCAAGCATCTCTGAGGTCTTCAGACCAAAACGCTCGGGCGAAAGTCGTACCGACAAGTTCAAAGATGAGCGACAGTCACGTCGTATGCCGTCGATAATGGCCAATAAAAATCCTGCACGATTGTCAAGACTTCCACCGAACTCATCGGTTCGCTGATTGATTTCGGGCGACAAGAATTGGCCAATTAAATAACCGTGAGCACCGTGAAGTTCAACACCTTCAAATCCCGCTTTTTCACAGCGCACCGCGGCATCAACAAAAGCGTTAATCACCTCATACACCTCATTATTCGTCATCTCCCGAGCACCAGTAGATGAGTCCGGCGATGGACACAGAGGCGCGGAGCCGATTATCTCGGCCGGCGATTTCGTGCCGGCATGATGCAACTGGGCAATCGCTAAACTCTTCTCTTTTTTAATATCTCTCGCGAGACGCGAGAGACCAGCGGAATGCTCATCTCCAGAACAGGCGAGTTGGCCGGCGAAACCTTGCCCCAGTGGATGAACCTGGGCGGCACATGTCATTGTTAAGCCAAAGCCACCTTTGGCACGCATGGTCAACCAATGGTGTTCCTCATCTGACAATGTGCCGTCGGGGTGACTTTGCTGATTAGTCAATGGCGCCAACATCAAGCGATTGGGCATGGAGGTACCGTTAGCAAAGGACACTGAATCAAGTAGCGAAGACATATAACTATCTTTACCGCTAGCGGTGCTGGCAGAATGATCCTGTGAGACATCCGATCATCTTGATTGTGGGCCGAGAAATCGTTCGCCTTGAGGGTGCACGTGGTCTGGCCTATGGGACTGGACAAACTTATTCACAAGCCATCACTCGTGCGGGAGGAATACCCATTATGTTGCCTCCCATTAGCGACCTCGCCGAGCGACTTGAATCCTTACTTCATTTGTGTGACGGCATTGTCCTACAAGGCGGTGGGGATATCGACCCCATTTGTTACGGGCAAGAAATTTCATCGTCAACGGTTTACGGTGTCAACGCACATCATGACCGAGTTGAGTTAGAAGTGGCACGACAGGCTGCACTGCGCGATATCCCGACGTTAGCGATATGCCGCGGATTACAGATTGTCAATGTGGCTTTTGGCGGCACGCTGATTCAGGACCTTAATGATCCAAGTCACAAGGCCACCTTCCATGGAGTTGACCTGGCGCCCGATTCACTCGTTGCGGCAGCGATGAAAGTTGAGCGGGCAACACATTGTCATTCTTGGCACCATCAGGCCGTCGATCTCTTGGGACAAAACCTGCGCGTGACTGGTCGTGCTGATGATGGAACTATTGAAGCAGTTGAAAGCACTCAAGCCACATGGCTTGTGGCCGTGCAATGGCACCCAGAAGATTCAGCGGAGACTGATAGCGAACAACAGAACCTCTTTGACGCTTTGGTTGCCGCCTGCGCGTAACGCGCCATTCATTGAGTGTGCGCCGGGCAATAGGGCTTGTGGAAGCACCAATCACACAACTTTGAGATATTGCAGGAAAATTCACCCGTTTCACAGGCCTGATCAATGAGTTCTTTTGTTTCAACAATGACACCGCGCGCAACGGCCAACCTGACTGGGGTCACTATCATCTCATGATTCTTACTGTGCTTGAGGTATAGCAACTGAAGCTTTGATGTTTCTTCCTGATCGGACTCTTGCAACATCAAGGCATACGCCAGCAACTGAAAGAACTTGTCATCGTCAGATTTGAAGCGCGGATTTGGGATCGCCCCAGTTTTGTAATCGCTAATGATCACATTTCCATCATCACCAATGATAAATCGATCTATGTAGCCTTTCAGTTCCACACCATCAATATTGGCCAGAACCTCGTGTTCCATACCCGACAGTTCTGTCTGTTGCGGATCTTCGATATTCCACAAATTGGTCATGCATTCAAAGGCCGTGTTTTTGAAGTCGGCAACACTACCCATCGGCTTTGTCAGTGCTAACACCTGAGCCTCCCAGCCACTTTCTTTCCAACGGGAAGTTGCCGTGGCTCGGACCGTGGACACGGTGCGCTCACTGGCTTCTAATTGGTAAAAGTGTTCAAGTACTTCGTGGACAAAGGTACCAAGATGGGTGAACCAGGTTGGCGGTTCCTGGATTTTGTCAATCTTTGAGAACTTATATTTCATCGGGCATTCGCGAAATGTTGTAATCGACGAAGGCGACAAATAGGCGGGGGGTTCAAACATAAGTTCAGTCTGTCACGAGGGTGCGGTAATTGTGGGGAGACCCGAACACTGAAATCAGTTGTGATTCGATACTTTTACTTGGCGAGTTGCAAGGCCGCTTGAGAAGCGTCAATGAGCCAACTTGGCCATACGCCAACTAGCAGGGTGAACCCTGCTGAAACAGCGACCACAAAGCCTGCACTCACGGGAATCGCTATTGCTTCTCGCTTCTCGTCGCCTGCTTCTGCGTCGCTGAGCCACATGCTGATCATGATCCGCAGATAGAGCAGTGCGGCGATCACAGACGCCACCATCGCCACTAAAGCCACGGCGTAACTGTGATTTGTTGCAGCGGCTTTGATGACCCCGAACTTGGCAATAAAGCCTGATGTCAATGGCATGCCGGCTTGAGCTAATAAAAACACTGTCATCGCCAATGCCAAAGCAGGTCTTTCTTTACCGAGACCGCGGAACGAACCAATCTCACTACTCGCATCCCCACTGCGTGTAACTAAGGAAACCACAGTAAAAGTGCCAATCACCAAGACCGAATAAATCATCAGATACAGCACAGTTGCTGGTAATCCGTCGACGTCGCCGGTGTGCGCAATGGACTCAATACCAATCATCATGAAGCCAGCGTGGCTGATTGACGAATACGCCAACATCCGCTTGACATCGGTTTGCACAACCGCCAAAACTGATCCGACGACTACTGACAAAACCGCCAGCACCCACACGACGGGGCGCCAGTCCTCAGCACGTGTGGGCAACGCTACGGTCACGACTCGTACCAGCGCAGCAAACGCAGCGAACTTGCCAACCGAAGCCATAAACGCTGTTACTGGCGTTGGCGCACCTTGATAAACATCGGGTGTCCAAAAATGAAACGGCACAACAGCGACTTTGAATGCCAAGCCAACAATGAGCAAAGCAATTCCAGCGAGCAACATCGCATCATCACCCTTGACAAATACTTCAGTTGATAACACATTGCCGATACCAGAAATACTGGTGGTGCCGGTTGATCCATAGATCAAAGCAATTCCATACAAGAAGAATGCCGAAGCGAATCCGCCAAGGATGAAGTATTTCAAACCACTCTCTTGACTTTCGGCACGGCGGCGATGACTTGCTGCCAGCACATACAAGGCGATTGACAATGTTTCAAGACCGAGGAACAACACAATCATGTCGTTTGATGCGGTCATAATCATCGCACCAAGCGCCGCGCAAATATACAGAGCGTAAACCTCGGGACCGTCTAGCGACTCGCGATGTAAATATTCGCTCGTTGATAATGAGACCAAAGCCAATGAAATGGCGATACCAATCCAACAAAACAAAGTGAAGTGATCAATAGAGATGGCGTTGTTGATGATGATCCGTGAACCGTCAGTATTCACGTCATGCCATAAAAACATTTCAACAATGACGCAAGCCACCGCCAACTCAACAGTGGCTACGGCATACCATGCCCGAGGCCATGCCCGCGTGAGAGATGCAATGACCAAATTGATCATCATTCCACCAAGCAAAATGATGATCGGAGTAATTGCTAACCAATCAATAGCGGGATATTGCATCACTTGATCACCCATCAGCCTTCCTCCTCTTGACCATGCTCATCTTCAAGCAGTAGCGGTGCAGGTGCCACGTAATCAGTCTTTTCTTCCACGCGTTCAAGGATCAACGTCACGCTCGGTTCAATACGATCAAGCATCGGCTTGGGATACACGCCACAGAAAATGATCAAACCGATAAAGGGCAACAACACTAGACCCTCTCGCAAACGCAGTTCTCGGAAAGATGAATTAGCTTCATCGGGCTCACCGTGGAATACCCGTTGATAGGCCCAAAGAAGGTACAACGCTGCCAGGATGACACCTGTTGCGGCCACAACAACCCACCAACGTGCTGTGTTGAAAGTACCAATCAAGATCAAGAATTCGCCGACAAAACCATTGAGCCCCGGCACGCCGATACTTGACAACATCACGACCATGAAAGCTGCCGCAAAAATCGGAGCGACTTTTTGCAGGCCTTTAAGTTCAGAGATCAAGCGAGTGTGACGACGTTCGTAAATCATTCCAACCAACAAGAACAAAGCACCTGTGGACACACCATGGTTGATCATCTGCATGACCCCACCGCCGACCGCTTCGGAGGTGAAAGCAAATGTTCCAAGAACGATGAAACCAAGGTGGGCTACTGAGGAGTAAGCCACAAGTCTCTTGAGGTCCTTTTGCATGGTGGCCGCAATCGCCCCCCAGATGATTCCGATCACTGCCAGGGTGAGGAAAATCTCTCGACTCCATAATGCTGCCTCGGGGAATAAATAGACACCGAAGCGCAATAGACCGTAGGTCCCAAGTTTCAACAACACACCTGCCAAGATCACCGATCCGCCAGTTGGCGCCTGAGTGTGAGCATCAGGCAACCAAGTGTGGAGGGGGAACAATGGAACCTTGACTGCGAAGGCAATGGCGAAGGCGAAGAACAACCAACGACCGGTGCTGGCTGCGAAATTGGCGCCTTCCGCAATTTCAACCAAGTCAAAACTGATGTACCCGAGATCTTTCTTGGCCAATAACGCTGTCGTGACGATTCCCACCAACATGAAGGCGGAGCCGACCATGGTGTACAAGAAGAACTTCGTTGCTGCGTAAATCCGTTGGTCGTAACCCCAGCCACCGATCAAGAAGTACATCGGTACTAAGACGATTTCGAAAAACAAGAAGAAGAGGAAGAGGTCAAGACTTAAAAAAGATCCCATCACGCCAGCTTCGAGCAACAAGATCCAAGCCAAATATCGTTTCTCATCATGATGTGGATCGCAACCCACGATGACAAGTGGAAACAGAATTCCTGTGAGTACAACTAAAAACAGCGAGATGCCATCAACGCCGACATGCCAGCCGATGCCCCACG
>SYDZ01000174.1 GCA_005801025.1 Actinomycetota bacterium | reverse complement strand
GAGCGAACACGACTTCGCCGCAGGTACGACCTTTGCCGAGTTTGATTTCTGCGCACGTTCCGGCCTCACGGTCGTACTTCAAAATTGCACCCTCATCAACTTGACCAAAGCCGGCGTTGCCCATTGACATCTCGTAGCCATAGCGGTGCTTTGAACCGATCACAGCATCGTTGACTCGTGGGAACTCGGCACCGCGATCGTCGATCTGCTCTTCAGTGACTTTGCCTGTCGTGGTGTTAATCGTCCAACGCCACAAATTGGGAGGAGGAAAGTCCATCGCATCTTTCTTCCAGATGTGTTCGAAGCGCGCAACATCCAAAATGATTTTGTCACCTTCTTCGTAACTATTCATCGGGTGAAAGACATAGCACGGATTGATGTCGTACCAGACCACCTGAGAGTCATTGCCGTTGCGGGGCATGACACCGAGTCGGGCTGGATAGGTGTCACTCCAGGTGATGGGCATTTTGCCTTCAATGGCCAAGTTGAGATCAAACACGGCGGGCAAGTCCATGAACACCACATAATTCTCGGTGATATTGAAATCATGCATCATCGTTGAACCAGTCACCGTGATTTCTTCACGCTGCACCATCTTGCCGTCGGCTGAAACGCGCACATATGTGAGATACGGCGGCAGTGGTGCATAACCAAAAGCCAACATTTCGCCAGTCTTTGGGCAGATTTTTGGGTGAGCTGTAAATGCACCCTTGAGAACTCCGTTGTAATCGGTTGACCCAATGGTATTCAGATTTCCATCAAGGACATATGGAAAGTGACCTTCTTCAAGAGCCAAAATCTGACCGGCGTGACCGACAACATGTGTGTTGGCCTTCGAACATGTCATGTCCATGGTGACCGATGGATCAAGAATATTCATCGAAGGATCTTTGATGAATGGTGTCTGCACATAACGATTGCGATACCACTTGGCTTGACCACCCTGCAGGCGGATGCCATGAATCATGCCGTCACCAAAGAACGGATGATCGCTCATACCGGTCAGGGGATTGGCGCCGTTGCGCAGATACCGACCGTCAAGTTCAGCAGGAATATGTCCCACCACCTTGAGATCAGTCAGTGTGAGTTCTTCTTGTGTTGGTCGCCCATTACCTTGTAAGTGGGCTGGCATTTCTTCGGTCATTGACATCTTTATTGCTCCTATAGGTGAGGGGTACGTGTTACTTCACTGCCTCTGGTGAACGGGCCCACATCAATGTGGCATCAAAACTCAGTGCGTAATCAGGGGTGAATTCCATGATCACACGATGCGGTGAATCAAGAAACTTACGAAACTCATCGGCAGCCGCTTGGCTGTCGGGGCGTAGACGATTGGCGAACTCGGGGTAAAACCAATCTTTGGTTTCACGATCATCGCGAATAATGCAGTCACCCTTGTAGGTCACCGTCTTGCCGCCACCCAACTTTGAACCAGTGCTGTTAATACAAATCGATGACCGCGGATTGCGGCGCAACGCCGGAATGCGCTTACGTGTTTCGGCGGCAGTCAGCCACAACTTTCCGTCCTTCGGCAAATACGACATCACAACACCAAAGGGTTCACCTTTGCTATTGACCCACATGAAGATGCACTCACTCAATGAATGCACAAGTTTGTGTTCAAGTTCCGATGTGAGCGCACATTCGGTGAGGTCTTCGTAACTATCGTGATTGGACATGTAATTCCTTTAAAATCTTCACCCGTTGAGCGATATGTGACGACAGTAACACTTCGGAAAAGTTTTATCTACCCCGCGTAAATTATTTACCCCATTCGACCGATTCCCAACCTCAGGAACGGCCCGGAAGACCGTTCCATAACAGCTCGCTGATCTGTCCTGCCACCTCGGCGGCCGACAGGCCTTCCTGGGTAATCCACCACTGAGAGACCATTTGCAACATGCCAACAATGCCAAAAGCCCAGGCTTCTGCCACGCCCGGATCTTGCTGAATACCCGAGCGCCACACGGCCAAGGTTTTTGCCAAGGGCTGAGTCGACATTCCAGCCAGTGACAGGCGACCGAGGGCGGTCTGTTCTGTGGAGCCTCCCGTGACATATAAAAACAATTCGCGGTGATCCGCTACGGTCAGCAGATTGGCCTCAATAAAACGAGTTAAACCCGTCTGACTCAGGGTTTCCCCCGCTATGGCCGTGCGAGTGGCTAAGACGATGCGATCGGCCAGCCGTTCTGCCAAAGCATCAGCGAGATCCGCGCGCCCCCCAACTCGGTCATAAACAATGGGTTTCGTCACTCCCGCCTCAACGGCCACGGCTTCCAGGGAGGCGTTCGCGCCTTCGCGCCGAATGACTCGCTCGGCAGCATCTAAAACGTGTTCACGGTCAACAACAAGCTGACCCCCAAGCGGTCGCCCAGGTCGGCGAGAAATGGACTCGGTCATGCAAGCAGTCTGCTCTATGGATCAAGAACTATCAAAAAATCTTTATTTTTCCCTTTCCCCCATTACTTACTGCTGGTAACTTTTTGCACGGGGTTGACTCCTTTGACCCAACGGAGGTTCACCATGAGTGATCTATTTGATTTGTCTCACGATGTTGCTGTCGTCACTGGGGCAGGACGGGGAATCGGTGAAGGCATCGCCAACACCTTGGCTGAGGCGGGGGCCGCTGTCGTTTGTGCCGCTCGTCGCGGAGACGAAGTTGAGGCTGTCGCCGCCGGCATACGTTCACGTGGTGGGCGCGCAATCGCTCTTGCCACTGATGTCACCGACAATGACGCTGTCGAAGCCCTTGCACAAAAAGCCATCTCCGAATTCGGACATCTTGATATCTGGATTAATAACGCCGGTGGGTCCCCTATCCAGACACCGCTGACAGAACTTGATGCCAAGGAATGGGATGCCACGATGCGTCTTAATCTCACTGCGATTTGGGTGTGCACCAATACTGCGGCGCGACTCATGCGCGACGGTGGACGTATCGTCAACATTTCCTCACGCGCCGCAGTCAGCACGGTGATGGGCAGTGGACATTACGCAGCAGCTAAAGCAGGCGTGAACTCGCTGACTGTGACCTACGCCAAAGAACTCGGACCACGAATTCGCGTCAACTGCATTATGCCTGGCGCGGTTCCCACAGAGATCATGATGAAAGCCATGCGACTTGAAGACAAAGATCTTCCGATGTTAGAGAAAAGAATTCGCCTACCGATGCGACGACTCGGCACACCAGAAGATTTAGGTGCAGCCGTGCTGTACTTTGTCTCACCGGCTTCTAGTTGGGTCACTGGTCAAATCCTGTCAGTTGATGGTGGTATGTGATGACGTACATCAATAAAAAAATCATCCTCAAAAGCCGCCCAACAGGTCGCCCTGACGATTCCAATTTCACTTATCTTGAAGAAGAAACTGCACCACTAGAAGATGGTCAATTGCTCATAAAGGTTGATCTTTTGGGCATCGACGCGTTCATTCGTACGACTCTTGATGAGGGTGGATTCCATCAAGGGGCAGAAATCGGCGGCGTCATTCCTGCTTTGGGCATCGGTCAAGTTGTGCAGAGCACGGCGGAAGGCTTCGCTGAAGGTGACTATGTCTTTGGTCCGATGTGCTCACAGAGTTACGCCGTGATGCCTTCTTTCACGATGCGTAAACTTGATACCAGCATTGCGCCACCTTCTGCATTCCTCGGTGCTCTTGGTCTCACAACCGGAATGACTGCATATTTTGGCATCGTTGATGTGGGACGAGTGAAACCAGGCGACACAGTTGTGGTCTCGGGCGCGGCTGGTGCTGTCGGCTCAATGGCTGGGCAAATCGCTCGCCTCAGTGGAGCAAACAAAGTTATCGGTATCGCTGGCGGTGCCCACAAAACAAAATTCTTAGTTGACGAACTCAAATTTGACGCAGCCATTGATTACAAAAGTGAAAATGTTGGCGCTCGACTTGATGAACTTGCGCCCGATGGCATCAACGTATTTTTTGACAATGTCGGCGGAGAAATTCTTGACGATGTGTTGATGCGCATTGTTTTGGGTTCGCGTATTGTGATTTGCGGTGCGATTTCTCAGTACGAAAAAATGACCGAGGTCCGTGGCCCAAAGAATTACCTCAAATTGGCCGAACGTCATTCCAGTATTGAAGGTTTCGCTGTCTTCCATTTTGCTGCCCATTACCCTCGTGCCGAATCACAACTGGCAGATTGGCTACGAAACGGAGATTTGGTGATGCGCGAGCAGATTGAACACGGTGTGGAGAACTTTCCCGCAATGTTAAATATGTTGATGACAGGCGGCCATCACGGCAAATTGCTCCTCAAGGTGTAGCCACGCCATTCAGCAGCGAGAATAGGCGGCGTGAGCAGCATCGTCATCTCCGAACTTGAATACGCACCTCCAGGCGCTGACCAGCTTTTCTTTGATGTCAGTTTCGGCATTGCGCCAGGCGAGCATGCTGCTTTGGTCGGAGCCAATGGCGTCGGCAAGAGCACCATTCTCAAGATCCTGAGCGGCGAATACGAATGTGATGGCGGCGACTTCACCGTCAATGGAAGCGTTCTGTCAATGACTCAAGACGTCGGCATGTCGCGACCAACTGACACTTTGCGAGAAATGCTGATTGAGGTTGCGCCCAGACATTTGCGAACGGCGGGTCGGGCCTTGGTTGCAGCCGAAAAGGCCCTTGCTGATGGCAGTGACGACGGCATGGGTTACGCCACGGCCCTTGGCGACTGGGGCGACATGGGTGGATACGATCTGGAAACCAAATGGCAGGCTGCTGCTCAACGAAGCGTCAAGACTACAGTGGACGATTTTTCTCGCCGGCTAGTGAGCGAACTATCTGGTGGTGAGCGCAAAAGGCTCGTCCTTGATTTGTTGTTGACTTCAGGAGCAGATGTTTTGTTGCTGGACGAGCCAGACAACTATCTCGATATCCCCAGTCGCGGTTGGTTGGAAGAACACATCAAGTCTTGTCGATCAACAATCCTGATGGTCAGCCACGACCGCACTCTCCTAGAACGAGTGGCGACAAAAATTGTTGTCATTGAGGGTTCTGGAGCGTGGGTACACGGTGGGTCTTACCTCACTTTTCCGGAGGCCCGCGCCAAGCGTCAAGAACTCCTCGGTGACGATCTCAAGCGCTGGAACGACGAAGAGCGTCGATTGTTCCATCACATGAAGATCATGAAGCAACGGGCTGCGCAAAACTTTAAAAATGCCACTAAGGCAAATGGAGCCGAGACTCGTTGGGAAAAGTTCGTGGCTGCTGGTCCGCCGCCACCACCTGTAGCCGATCAACACATACATGTACGACTGCGCGGAGCAGATGCCGCGCGTCGCGTTGCGAAACTTGACAATGTCTCTGTTGGTGACTTGTTCTTTCCCTTCTCTGATGAGATACATCACGGAGAGCGAGTGGGTCTCATCGGCCCGAACGGAACTGGAAAAAGTCACCTCCTTGCAGTGCTGAACGGTGTCCTCCCCGATGTCGGATCGGTAACCTTTGGGCCGCGTACATCGGTGGGAATGTTCACACAGATCAATAATCGCGCCGACTTCACCGGTCGCCAATGTTTTGACATTGTGCGCGATCGCTTGATTGAAGATGAGAAATCAATGAAGGCCTTAGCGCGTTATGGATTGGTCAATCATTCACGCCAAGAGTTTCAGACTTTGTCTGGTGGTCAAAAGGCACGACTGGAGATTTTGTGTCTTGAGATTGAGGGGCACAATGTGTTGTTGCTTGATGAGCCAACTGACAACTTAGATATCGAATCTTCAGAGGCACTTGAACGAGCGCTTGACAGTTTTGAGGGAACCGTTGTGGCGGTGAGCCACGATCGCACATTCCTGGCCAAATTTGATCGCTTTATCATGATCAATGATGATGGCGATGTGTATGCCTTGCCGGATTACGAGATCGCCATGCAGGGACTTGCCGCTCCCGAAAAACTCTCAACGGTGCGTCTAGCGAAAAAGATCAGTCTGCCCTAACCTCATGCCATGGCTGGAATACGCAAGATTGACTTCATTGACAAGATCACCTTGCCAATTTTCGCAGCCACGATGGTCTGGGAACATCGTGTTCTCCAGAAGCGTCGGTTACGCAAACTTGTCGACGTCGATGCAATTGCACCCATAGATGGCGGCGATCCCACCCCTGATCAATTGGTTCCACTCGGCTATGAAAAGAAAGATACCGCTGGAAGTTTGGGTCTTCTCGTGGGCTCAATCTTGATGGGCTTCGTGATGCAAGGTACATACGAACGCGGATACAACTTTTTCTTTCGGCGTCGTGTGTCTCGACTGGGATCTCGGCGAGGTTCGATACTGACCGCAATCATCGCTTGGGATTTCTTGTATTACTGGAATCATCGCAAGACGCACGAGGTACGTCTATTTTGGGCTGATCATGTGGCCCATCATTCGGGACGAAGATACAACTTGTCAACGGCTTTGCGACAAACCTGGTCAGGGTTCTTAACAATATGGATGTATGTCCCGATGGCCTTAGTTGGATATAACTATTCAACTTTCATGAAGGCCCGACAACTGAACTTGCTCTACCAATACTGGATTCATACTGAGGCCATTGATCGTTTGCCTGAGTGGGCTGAAAAGATTTTCAATACTCCTTCACATCACCGCGTCCATCACGGTGCAAACAAGCAGTACATCGATAAGAACTACGGTGGAATTTTAATTGTTTGGGACCGCCTCTTTAAGACTTTTGAACCCGAAATCCGTCAGGTGCAGTATGGATTGACCAAAAACATTCGCACTGCGAATCCGATCAAGATGGCGTACCAAGAAATGGCATCCATCGTTAGTGATGTGAAGAAGGCAGACAATCTCAACGAGCGCTTACGTTATGTATTCGCTGAACCAGGCTGGGAGCCTGAGGCTGCGGCTTAAGCCGAAGCCTTCACTTTGCTGAACTGCATCGCGCCGTCATCGAAGGGCGACTTGACAATCATCTGCTTATCGACAGCAATCAATTGTGGATTAATCCACGGAGCATGGTCACCCTGCTTGGGCATCAGGTGCATCATGCGTTGCATATAACCAGCAGAGAAGTCGTCAATCCATGGCCTGGGCGTCATGTTTTGATCTTGCGCTCGTAGTCGGGGGGTGGCTTGCTGAGCGCCTGTCGACTTCATTTTGTTTAACAAACGACAGGTGTAATGAGCCACCACGTCGGCACGTAAAGTCCACGAAGCGTTGATGTAGCCAAAAGTTGATACCAAGTTTGGAACATCAGAGTACGCAAGTCCCTTATATGTCCATGTTTGTGAAAAGTCAACCGTCTGACCATCTACTACCACATCAATTTCTCCCAGTGACACTAGGTTGAGACCAGTAGCGGTGATAATGATGTCAGCTTCCAGCATTTCGCCCGACTTCAATTGGATCCCTGATTCTGTGAAGCACACGATCTCGTCGGTCACCACCGAAGCGCGACCTTTATTGATGGACACGAACAGATCGCCATTCGGAATCAGACACATTCTTTGATCCCATGGGTTGTAGGTCGGCGTAAAATGCTTCTCAACGTCGTAGTCAGGACCAAGGGCCTGACGCACACCGCCAAGAATTTGAGTCTTAATCTTTTCTGGCTGGGTACGAGTGCGATTATAAAAGAACTTTGTGAGCGCAATGTTCTTGGCGCGGGTGATTGCATACGCTGTCTTTTCGGGCAAAACTTTGCGCAGTTTGTCCGCAATCGCGTCATGGTCTGGGCGAGCGACAATGTAAGTCGGTGAACGCTGAAGCATCGTCACGTGTGCGGCAGTTCTTGCCATAGCTGGAACGAGGGTCACAGCAGTTGCCCCTGAACCAACGATCACGACACGCTTACCCGCATAGTCAAGATCTTTCGGCCACTTCTGCGGATGAACAATTTGACCCTTGAATGAATCACGACCTGCGAACACTGGCGTGTAGCCCTCTTTGTAGCTGTAGTAACCGGCGCACATTGATAAAAAGTTGCATGTATAAACGAGTGTTTCATTGGTGTCTTGGCGGACAACCGTGACGGTCCACGTTGCGGTCTCACTTGACCAAGATGCAGT
>SYDZ01000173.1 GCA_005801025.1 Actinomycetota bacterium | reverse complement strand
TCTGGTCACCCTGAGGTCGCAGCCTTTGGTATCGAAAAGTTCAATGAGTATTGCAGGACAAGTGTTCTGCGCTACACCAATGAATGGGAACGCTACGTCACCCGTCAAGCGCGCTGGGTTGACTTCAAAAACGATTACAAGACTCTCGATCTGCCGTATATGGAAAGTGTGATGTGGGCTTTCAAGACATTGCACAATAAGGGACTGATCTATGAGGGTTACCGCGTTTTGGCTTATTGCTGGCGCTGTGAAACACCTCTCAGCAATACCGAAACGCGTATGGACGATGTTTATCGTGACCGCCAAGATCCTGCCTTGACGGTGAAGTTTGCTTTAGATAGTGGCGAGAAAATTTTGGCATGGACGACGACTCCATGGACTCTTCCTGCCAACTTGGCTTTGGCTGTTCACCCAGAAGTTGTTTACGCGGTCATTGAGGTAAAAGGTGAGCGTTTAATCCTTGCTGAGGCTCGGCTTGATTCTTATGAACGCGAATTTGGTGAAGCGCAACGCGTCGGAACTCTGCTTGGTTCAGATTTAGTTGGTCGGACCTATCAACCGCTCTTTAATTATTTCTCTGATACTGAGTCTGCGTTTCGAATCCTCGGTGCCGATTTTGTGACAACGCAGGACGGCACAGGAGTCGTGCATCTCGCACCCGGATTTGGTGAAGAAGATCAGAATGTTTGTCTAGAGGCAGGGATCGCTACGGTGTGCCCGATGGATAGCCACGGTTGTTATACCTCCGAGGTCACACCTTGGGCGGGTCAGCATGTTTTTGACGCTAATCCAGCGGTGATTAAACATCTCAAGCAAGTCGGTGTTGTCGTGCGTCACGATAGTTACGACCACACGTATCCTCATTGCTGGCGCTGTGCCGAGCCTTTGGTATACCGCGCCATCTCATCTTGGTTTGTTGAAGTGACTGCGGTGAAACAACGAATGCTTGAACTCAACCAGCAGATCACCTGGGTTCCTGAGCATCTCAAGGAAGGTTCCTTTGGCAAATGGTTAGCCAATGCGCGCGACTGGTCAATCAGTCGAAATCGCTTTTGGGGTTCGCCGATTCCAGTATGGAAGAGCGATGATCCGGAGTATCCGCGTCTTGATGTGTATGGAAGTCTGGCAGAACTTGAAAAAGATTTCGGGGTCGTCGTTGCCGATCTACACCGTCCTGCCGTCGATGATTTGATTCGCCCGAATCCCGATGATCCGACGGGTCGTTCGATGATGCGTCGTGTGCCCGAAGTGCTTGACTGCTGGTTTGAAAGTGGTTCAATGCCCTTCGCCCAAGTGCATTATCCGTTTGAAAATACTGAATGGTTTGAGCAGCATTATCCGGGCGATTTCATTGTTGAGTACATCGGTCAAACTCGAGGTTGGTTCTATACCCTGCACGTTTTGGCGACAGCACTTTTTGACCGACCTGCTTTTTCCACATGTGTCAGCCATGGAATCGTCTTAGGTGATGATGGGCAAAAGATGTCGAAGAGTCTGCGAAATTATCCCGACCCTATGCTCGTGTTTGATACTTATGGTGCAGACGCCATGCGTTGGTATTTGTTGTCGTCGGCGATTCTTCGGGGCTCTGATTTCTCGGTCACGGAATCCGGCATTCGCGAAACGGTGCGTCAAGTGCTGCTTCCATTATGGAACTCTTGGTATTTCCTCAGTTTGTATGCCAATGCTGAAGGTACATCTGGAACTTGGAGAACAGACTCCAGCAATGTCCTTGACAGGTACATCTTGGCCAAAACAGCGCAGATGGTTGAAGGTGCCACAAAGGACCTTGACGCCTACGACCTCTTCGCTGCCTGCTCGGGAATCCGAGAGTTTCTTGATGTTTTGACGAATTGGTACATCCGACGTTCTCGCGATCGATTCTGGGAAGGGGATAAGGATGCCATTGATACTTTGCACACCGTTTTAGATGTACTTTGTCGGGTTTCCGCTCCGCTATTGCCCTTGCTGTCAGAGACGGTGTACACCGGACTGACTGGAAGCCAAAGTGTCCACCTCGCCGATTGGCCATCAGCAAGCGAACTTGTCAGCGATCCTGAGTTGGTGTTGGTCATGGATCGTGTTCGTGAAGTTTGTTCGTTGGCGTTGTCAATTCGCAAAGCACACACTCGGCGCGTGCGATTGCCCTTGTCTGAACTCACAGTTTCTCATAGTGATGCACAACAGTTAAGTGGTTTTATTGACATCATCGCCGATGAGGTCAACGTCAAGAAAGTCTCTCTTTCGGATGAAACTTCTGCGGCGGCCTCTGCGGTATTGCAAGTGAATCCAAGTGCGTTGGGCCCGAGGCTTGGTGGGCGTACTCAAGATGTCATCGCGTCAGTAAAATCTGGTGATTGGAGACAAGAAGGGAATCGAGTTTTCGCTGGAGACATCGAACTCTTTGACGGGGAATACTCACTGAAGATGGCTGTCGCCGCTGGAGCGGCGAGCGCGACGTTAGGCGATGGCTTGGGAATGGTGACCCTCAATATTGAGGTCACACCCGAACTTGCCGCCGAGGGTACTTCTCGAGATCTGATTCGCCTCGTGCAGCAGGCTCGACGTGAGGCTGGTTTGGAAGTGAGCGACCGCATCACGCTGACTTTGGGTGTTCCCGATGATCTGCGAAAACTGATGCAACCTTTTCTTGGAGATCTTTCTTCGGAAACCTTGGCGACGTCTCTGCGCTGGGCTGGCGGTGAGGCGAACACGAATCTTGACGGTGAAGCAATCTTTATCGGCGTCGAACGGGCGAGTATCTCCCCGAGTTAGATCAGTTGGCGGTATCCTGCCAAACCACACCAGTGAAAAGGACAAACACGATGGCCAGCAAACCGGTCAAGAAGTC
>SYDZ01000172.1 GCA_005801025.1 Actinomycetota bacterium | reverse complement strand
GTAGCGATGACGATCGAGCAGATCTTTGACACCTTGGCAGTGCGTTTAGTATCCGAAAATGTTAGTGGACTGAGCCTCAAAACTAACTGGCACTTCACCGATATGAGCGGAACTGCCGACGAAAGATGGTTGCTCGGCCTCTCCCACCGAACTCTGTATTCGGTTCAGGGTCGCAACGATGAGAAAGCACAGGCAACTTTGACGATGGCGCGTAGTACTTTGATTTCGGTGATCATTCAAGAGACAACTTTTATTGATGAGATTGGCAAAGGTTCCATCGTTATCGATGGCGATGCCACAGCCTTGTTGACAATCTTTGGCAATCTTGATGCCTTCCCCAACAGCTTCAATATCGTTGAACCCTAAGGCGGCAGTAGGATCATCCTCATGACCAATCATGCAGCCACTCTTCGCTCTACCTACAACTCGGGCCAGACTCGCCCATTGGCCTGGCGCAAGCAGCAACTTGAGCAGATGATCAAGATGATCGAAGAGAACGAAGATGACTTTCTCGCGGCCTTGAAGACCGACCTCGGCAAACCGAACGTTGAAGGTTTTATCACCGACATCGCTTTCGTGACGGGCGAAATTAAGTTGATGTTGAAGAACCTCAAAAAGTGGAATAAGCCTCAGCGTGTGCCAACCCCACTTGTCACTATGCCCGCCACGTCACACCTCATTCCTGAGCCACTCGGAGTCGTATTAGTCATTGCCCCATGGAATTACCCCGTGCAATTGCTTTTAGTTCCTGCCGCTGGAGCAATTGCTGCTGGCAATACCGTCGTGATGAAGCCTTCTGAGGTTTCTGCCGCCACCTCAGCAGTGCTGGCTCGCCTTGTTCCGAAATATCTCGATCAGAAGGCAATCACCCTTGTCGAAGGCGGAGTGCCCGAGACGACCGCATTACTCGCTCAACATTTTGATCACATCTTCTACACTGGCAACGGAACCGTTGGCCGTATCGTTATGGCCGCCGCAGCCAACAACCTCACACCAGTCACGCTTGAACTTGGGGGGAAGAGCCCTGTCATCATTGATGAGTCGGCCAACATTCATGTCACTGCTCGCCGCATTGCTTGGGGCAAGTGGCTCAATGCCGGTCAGACCTGCGTTGCTCCTGACTACATTTTGGTTAACGAAAAAGTTCGGCAGCCTTTCTTAGACGAACTCGGCAAAGCGATTACCGATTTCTTCGGAGCTGCTCCCCAAACGAGCGAAAGCTATGGACG
This sequence comes from Actinomycetota bacterium, assembly GCA_005801025.1. Classification (GTDB taxonomy): domain Bacteria; phylum Actinomycetota; class Acidimicrobiia; order Acidimicrobiales; family Ilumatobacteraceae; genus Casp-actino8. The sequence continues at coordinate 3,737 of SYDZ01000172.1, read as the reverse complement.
CATCGTTTCACCCCGCCACTTTGATCGCCTGAAGTCATTGATGAATGGTGGCAAGGTCGTCATTGGTGGCGAAACCGATGCTGAGAGCCGTTACGTTGCTCCAACAGTGTTGGCTGATGTCGATATCAACTCGGCGTTGATGAATGAGGAGATCTTTGGACCCTTGCTGCCCGTTCTCTCAGTCACCTCAATACAGCAGGCTATTGATTTCATTACTGCTCGCCCGCACCCGTTGGCGTTGTATGTCTTTGCCGAAAACAAATCAGTTGTCAACGAAGTGTTGGCTCGTACGACGGCAGGCGGAGTGACTGTGAACGGAACCCTGATGCATCTCACAAGCCCGCATTTGCCATTTGGCGGTATCGGCGAAAGTGGGATGGGCGGTTATCACGGCAAGTCGGGTGTGCGTTTGTTCCAGCACATGAAGCCCGTGCTCAGCCGTGGCACCAAACTTGATCCATCACTGGCCTATCCGCCGTACACAGCGAAAAAAGCGAAACTCTTCCGCAAACTGCTCTAGTCAGTCAGAGTCAACTCGGTATCGGAGTTATTCCGCCGCTCATGATGTACTCCAGCCACCATCGCGGCGCATTGTCAAGCAAATTACCTAAGTGTGAGTAATCGTGCCAACGGCAGATCTTTCCATCACGGATTTCCATCACGGATGTGAATGGATGGACGATCACTTCACCCGTGTGGAAATGCCATACCTCTTTATGTTCAGTGATCACAATGTCACCTTCTGCCAAAACATTTCCTGGTTGATGCACCATCTTTTCCGTCGGCCCAAGACCAAGTCGTAAACGCTCGGCGATTTCTTGGCCGCCGACAACCGGTGGCACTGCCCCAACGTCCATATATTCGGCATCGTCAGCGAATCGTTGCGCGACATCACTCCAGTCTTTGGCATACATTGAATTCCAATGAGCCTCGGCGACGAGCTTGTTGGCTTGTTGTTGTGTTCCCATTTTCCCCTCATTGCGTATGAAAGAACTTCGCGTTTTGTATTTGCTAATCTCATCTTATGAATCTGATCAGCAATGTTCTTTCAATTCTGTTGGCAGCAATTTGTTTTGCTACCGCATATGCAGACTTCACCTTGAAGCCACAAGTAGTGGAGAGTCTGACACACCTCAAAGTGCCCATGCGTATCCTCCCCGCCCTGGGGATTGCCAAGATCGCTGGCGCCCTCGGATTACTCATCGGTTTTGCTAATGATGATCTGCGAGTCTATGCCGCTCTCTGCTTGAGTATTTACTTTCTTTTGGCCATTTGGTTTCACCTACGCGTACGAGACACCTTACAAGGCACCGCTCCAGCAATGGTTTTGTGCATGCTCAGCATCGCAACCTTGATCACTAGCCTCTGACTACTACCGTTCAGTGAGTTCTGTGGCGGGTAAAGCCTGCAGATATTTCCTTTTCGGCCGCTTCACGACCTTCCCAACCACGCACAGTTGTTTGTTTATAAGGCTCAATCAACTTGTAGACCTCGAAGAAGTTGCCGACTTCAGCAAGTAAATGCTCGGGCAGATCGTTTATGTCTACATACTGAGCAAATCGTGGATCATGCGACGGGACGCACAGCACTTTGGCATCCCCGCCGGCTTCGTCTTCCATGCAGAACACGGCCACAGGACGAACATATACGTGGCATCCTGGAAAAGTTGGCTGACCCAGCCACACCAAGGCATCAAGTGGGTCGCCGTCTTCCCCCAAAGTATGAGGAAAGAAACCGTAGTCAAGCGGATACTGCGTTGCAGTAAACAACGTACGGTCAAGCCAAATGGCTCCCGTGTCATGATCCATTTCATATTTATTGCGAGACCCTTGCGGAATCTCCACAATCATTTCAACTTCCATGGACTGCTGTCGCCAATGCTTCAAGAGTTGCTTCCATATTCTTGCGATTGTGTTCGCTGCGGTCAGCAACTCCACTGACTAAACGTCCAAGGGTCTTTGAAAATTTGCCACGTCGATCAATCCATGAATGTGTCAGCAGCGAACCGTTTGCCGAAGGTGCAACTTCCCAGACCCAATCACACCAACGTGACGGACCAACCATCAATGCAAAAACAATTTTATTACCGGGAACAAATTCAAAAACTTTGACGATTGTTCCCCAACTCCTTTTACCGTTTGAGTTGCGGCCTTTGAATTGCGCCCCGACAGCGGGACCAGTAGCACCTTTGACCCATTGACCACCTTGATTTTCAGGAGACCACTCACCCATACGAGTGAGATCGCTCACCAGTGCAAAAACGGTTTCCGTCCTCGCATTAATTTCTTTTCTAACAACGATGGGGGCGCTCATGATCAGGCTGGAGCCGTCAACTGTCCCTCTTGCTTTCGAGCCGAGCGAGTGGTGTCGTTGTCTTCACCTTCGTAACGAGCAATTTCGTTACGGCCGACGACGTGCCAGTGCACTTCGTCGGGACCATCAGCCAAACGCAACGTGCGCTGACTGGCGTACATGCGAGCCAACGGAGTCCACTGCGATACGCCAGTTGCCCCATGTACTTGAATCGCTTCGTCAATGATTTCGCACACACGAATCGGCACCATTGCCTTGACGGCACTCACCCAAACACGGGCTTCGGCGTTACCCATGGTGTCCATGGCCTTGGCGGCACGCAACACCATCAAACGACAGGCTTCAAGTTCAATACGTGCTTTAGCGATGACCTCGGTGTTCTTTCCAAGTCGAGCGATCGGCTTACCGAAAGCCTCGCGACTGAGTCCACGACGAATCATCAGTTCCAGAGCTCGCTCACCAGCACCGATCGAACGCATGCAGTGGTGAATTCGACCAGGTCCGAGACGCACCTGAGAAATCTCGAAGCCCCGTCCCTCACCCAACAACATGTTGTCCGCGGGCACTCGCACATTGGTAAAACGCAGATGCATGTGGCCATGTGGCGCGTCATCTTCACCAAAGACTTCCATCGGACCCAGAATTTCAACTCCAGGCGTATCCGTTGGAACGAGAATCTGTGAATGGCGACGATGTGGTCCGGCATCTGGATTCGTCATCAGCATGCAGATCATGATCTTGCAACGCGGGTCACCTGCGCCAGAGATGTAGTACTTTTCTCCATTGATCAACCACTCGTCGCCATCACGGACAGCGCTGCACTCAAGATTTTTGGCATCAGATGAAGCCACATCGGGCTCAGTCATGGCATACGCCGAACGAATTTCCCCCGCCAGCAGTGGCTCAAGCCAACGCTTCTTTTGTGCAGGTGTCCCAACGCGCTCAAGCACTTCCATATTGCCAGTATCTGGAGCACTGCAATTCATTGCCTCAGAGGCAAGTGGACTCTTTCCTAACTCGACGGCAATGTAGGCATAATCGAGATTGGAGAGACCTTCCCCAGTTTCTGCATCAGGTAAGAAGAAGTTCCACAAACCACGAGCTTTGGCTTTGGCTTTCAGCGCATCAAGCAGTTCTAGTTGGCCAACTCCGTAGCCCCAATGGTCAGCGCGACCCTCTCCCAGTTTGTAGTACTGGGCGGTCACTGGATTGACTTCCTCAACGATGAAACTTACGACTGCTTCATAAAGCGGCATGACTTTGGCTGACATCGCCAAGTTCATTGAGTCGTCGGTGTTATTTCCTGAGTGCATTCCGGGCTTAGGCATATTTCAACATTACTTCGCCCTGGCCAAACACACCTATCGGGCGAATTCGCGAATGACCCTGCCAGGTCGCTGACCAGTATGTTGACCCTGCTCAGT
>SYDZ01000171.1 GCA_005801025.1 Actinomycetota bacterium | reverse complement strand
GGCTTACCTCACGGGTGACCTCACCCTGCTGCGTCCAGAACTGATTTCACAACCGTTATTGGCTGCCCAACCTCAGGGAGGTCTGACCGCAGAGCAGCAAGAGGCGATTCGGCTTCTCGCGCGTCAAACGCTGATCAAGTTCCGTGACTCGGGTGGAGTGAGCCACCATCAATGTTCACAGTCAGAGATTCAGGACATCATGTCCTACACAGTCGGTGCTTTCGTGAGTGATGACTATGTTCCATTGATGTTGGAGGAATTGTCCGTTGCGGGAGAGGATCTACGTCAACCTAAGTGGTCTCGCGAAGACATTGCCCCTCACAGAAGTTTTAAGGTTCTCATCGTGGGTGCCGGAATGTCAGGCATACTCGCTGGTTATCGCTTGAAGCAGGCAGGCATTGATTTTGAGATCTTAGAAAAGAACGCCGATGTTGGTGGAACGTGGTTGGAAAATACGTACCCAGGCTGTCGGGTTGATTCTGCTAACCATGTGTACAGCTATTCATTTGCGCAACGCTCTGACTGGCCCTTGCATTTTTCAACGCAAGATGTCTTACTCGAATATTTCCGTGGTTGTGTTGAGAAGTTTGATCTCTCCACATTCATTCAGTTTCAGACTCAGGTCAAGGAAATGGAATGGGTTGAAGCAGAATCTGTGTGGCGCGTCAGCGTCCAGCGTGGTGTAGATGGACCGATTGAAGTGCTGTATGCGCAGGCGGTCATAAGCGCAGTAGGACAACTCAATCGACCGAAGATGCCGTTGATCACAGGGCGCGAGAATTTTTCAGGGCAATCTTTCCACTCAGCACATTGGCCAGACTCTCTTGATCTCACTGGAAAAAGTGTGGCAGTTATCGGAACGGGTGCGAGCGGGGTGCAACTCATTCCGGAGATCGCCAAGGCGGCAAAGACTGTGAGTATCTATCAGCGGACACCGCCATGGCTGACGCCGATAGCGCATTACCACGACACGATTGGGACGGGGCTGCAGTGGCTCTTTCAAAACGTTCCTGCCTATGCGCAGTGGTACCGCTTCCTGCTCTTTTGGCGAACCACTGAAGGTGTTTTGGCTTCATGTGTGGTTGACCCAGATTGGTCTGATGGTGAGGCTTCAGTGAGCGCTGCCAACCGGCATTTACGAGATCGATTACTTCTCTACTTTGATGCGGTCTTCGCTGATCGACCTGACTTGCATGAAAAAACTGTTCCCAAATATGCACCGTTTTCCAAGCGAGTTGCTCTTGACAATGGTTCTTGGGCGGCCTGTCTACGAAGCGACCATGTTGAACTCATAACAGACCGTATTGACCATATTGAAAATTCTGGAATAGTTGATGCCGAAGGTAATCTGCGCACAGCCGATGTGATCATTTACGCAACTGGGTTTCAGGCATCTGACTTTCTCACTCCGATGCGCGTCGTCGGTCGAGATGGTGCGGACTTGCACAAAATGTGGGATGGTGAAGCACGAGCATATCTTGGCATCACGATTCCTCATTTCCCAAACTTTTACTGCATGTACGGTCCGAACACGAATATTGTCGCCAATGGCAGCATCATTTTCTTTTCAGAATGTGAAACTCATTACATTTTAGGTTGCATTGAAGAGATGCTCCGTTCCGGGGACAGTGCATGGGATATCAAGTTGGACGTTCATGACCGATTCAACGAGCGCGTTGATCAAGGCAATAAAAATATGGCGTGGGGAGCGATCAGTGTCAATAGTTGGTATAAGAATTCGTCCGGGAGAGTCGCTCAAAACTGGCCATTTACGATGCTTGAGTATTGGCAGTTGACGCGTCGTCCTGAGGCGAGTGATTACCTGAGGACACCCTGACGATATGCCCAGTTTTCTCGTTGACGATTGCTTTGTGTATTACGAAGTTTTTGGGAAGGGACAGCGGTTGATCTTCCTCAACGGTTCTGGGTCAAACATTGAAGCAGTTCGTCCTTTGATGGACATTCTCGGTAAATACGGTGAGGTGGCAATTCATGATCAGAGGGGTTTGGGTAAGTCGTCGGTGCCCAATGGCCCATACAGCATGGGTCAATATGCTCAAGATGCATTGGCCCTAGCCGATCATCTTGGGTGGGGAACATTCGCCGTCTGTGGCATCAGTTTTGGGGGGATGGTCGCGCAGGAACTTGCGGTTATCGCGCCACAGCGAGTTGAACGCCTTGCCCTGCTGTGTACGAGCGCTGGCGGCGCTGGTGGAAGTTCGTATCCACTTCATGAATTGGACAACCTTTCTTCTGATCAACGCCAGGCGATTTATCCAGGTCTGCTGGACGAGAGATTCACCGAAGAGTGGTTTGAGTCTCATCCCAATGATCGGGTGTACGGGAATGTCGCCGCGAGCACGATTGATGTTGAAAAACGACGTGGCGAGATTCTTCAGTTAGAAGCGCGCAAAAATCATGATGTCTGGGACCGTTTGCATCTCATCACATGCGAAACGCTGGTGGCCTCAGGAAAATTTGATGGCATCGCCCCATCAATCAATGGGCAGTCGATAGCCAGTCGAATCGCACGGGCAAACTTTCAGGAGTATGAAGGTGGACACCTTTGTATTGTTCAAGACAAACGTGTGCTTGTTGACCTTATAGAGTTCATTTTCCAGCCAGGACGCGGGGATTCATAACATGAGTGTGAAAAGGAAAGAAAAGACTCATGGATTGCGTTTTGACGGCAAGGTCATCGTGGTGACTGGAGCAGGGCGAAATCTCGGCCGAGAATATGCACTCGCATTTGCTGAGCGTGGCGCTTGTGTGGTTGTCAATGATCTTGGGGTTGGTATTTCTGACTCTGATGGTGATGCCGCCCAACCGCTGACGAATCCTGCCGATGACGTGGTCGCCGAAATTACATCTGCCGGCGGTCAAGCGGTCACTAATTACGACACAATCGCCACCCCAGAAGGCGGTCGAAGCATTGTGGCCTGTGCTCTTGATGCTTTCGGGCGTGTTGATGTGATTGTGAACAATGCGGGCCAAGTTCGGATGGCGCTGTTTGAGGATTTCCCGGAGGAAAGTATTGATGCGCTCATCAATACCCAGCTTCGGGGAGCACTGAATGTCAGTCGTCCTGCATGGAAGTGGATGAAAGGACACGGTGGAGGTCGCATCGTCAATGTTTCATCAGGAGCAGCCTTTGGCGGGGTGCCGAACGGCTCGGTGTATGCGATGACGAAGATGGGTGTGATCGGACTGACTCGCGGTATGGCGAGTGAAGGTGCACCCTTTGGTATTGCCTGCAACGTCGTCGTGCCGTATGCGAAAACTCGATTGGGT
>SYDZ01000170.1 GCA_005801025.1 Actinomycetota bacterium | reverse complement strand
GTGGCGCGGTTAGGGGGAAAATGTTTGACATAGGGGGTCTGTGGGGTGCAGAGTGGAGGAAATAGGGATGAGGTGGAGGCAGAAACCACCCCGTCAGATATCTGAAACACAGCGAGAGGCAGCAAATTGGACGGTTTTGTCGGACGTTTTGAGCGACAGCTCGACCCCAAAGGTCGCGTTGCTCTTCCGGCGACCTTTCGAAACCGACTTGAGCCCCGTTGCTACTTGTTGCTCGGCGATGACAAGTGCATTGGAGTGGTGACCGACGCCGAGTCAAAGTTGCGTGCTGAAGAAATGAGCACCGCAGTGAAAAAAGGTGAGCGAACACGGGCCGAATTACGCGCATTGGCTGTGAACATGATTGAAGTTCAAGTTGATGCGCAAGGTCGAATCACCATTGATGAGAACCTTCGTCGTTACGCCGGCCTGAGTGTCGGTGCCAAGGTTGTGGTATCTGGAGCCTTTGACTCGGTTGAAATCTGGGAGCCAGCACGTTTCGAGCGCATGCTCAGCGCTGGGCAGCAGGCCATCGGTGGCGATGAAGAATGATCGACGCACCCCTACCGATTTTTGAGCACCAACCAGTCATGCTCCGCGAGATCACAGAGATTTTCGCTCATGTTCCCGATGGTTTTGTGCTCGATGCAACTTTGGGGGGAGCGGGCCACGCCACGGCTCTTTTAGCTGCCCACGATGGGCTCAAGGTTTTGGGTCTTGATCGAGATCCAGTTGCCCTATCAGTGTCGCAAGAACGCTTGGCAACTTTCGTTGGACGAGTTGTGACGCAACATCGGCGATTTGACGATCTAGAGGCAGCGATGAATCAGGCGGGAATCACCGACCTTTCGGGGGCCTTATTTGATCTCGGAGTCTCTTCGCATCAACTTGACGCTGGCGATCGAGGTTTTTCTTACCGCCAAGAGGCCATGTTGGACATGCGCATGGACACGACTGAAGTCCCGACCGTATCTGACATCGTCAATACCGCGACAGAGCAAGAGTTGGCGCGAATCCTTCGCGATTACTCCGACGAACGCTTCGCTGGGCGTATCGCTCGAGCGATCATTGCTGCCCGGCCGATTCAAACAACACTTGAATTGGCCGACATTGTGGCCTCGTCGATACCGGCACCTGCTCGCCGGCGTGGGGGACACCCTGCCAAGCGCACTTTTCAAGCACTGAGGATTGCTCTCAACAAAGAACTTGAGATTCTTCCTGATGCCTTGGACTCGGCCATTCGTCGGACCCAAAGTGGTGGGCGAGTTGCAGTTTTGTCGTATCACTCGGGCGAGGACCGCATCGTCAAATCACGATTTCGACAACATGCCACAGGCGGTTGTGAATGCCCAGTTCATCTACCCTGTGGTTGCGGAGCGGTGAGTACGGTGCGCTTGGTGCGCTCTGCCACCAAACCATCAGCCGATGAGCAGAACATGAATCCGCGCAGTACATCAGCGCGTTTACGGGTCGTTGAGGTCATCTAATGGCTCGCTCGCTCAATGTTTCACAGAAGCGTTCACCAGCAGTCAAGCCAGCGCAGCGCATCTCGCCAAAAAAAGTCACGACACGTACTGCGAAACAACGTCAAGACGCCAAATCCCCCCGACTCAGGCGAGTTACTTCGTTACCTGGCGTGACGACAAAGACACGCCGTGTCGTCGTTATTGGAACTTTGTTGGCGGGTCTTGTTATCGCCTTCATGCTCGTCGTCGTGATCTTTCAGACACGAATTGCTGAAAGGCAATTGGGGATCGACAAAGTGGAGTCGCAGATTTCAATTGAGCGCCAACGCTACGACGCATTGCGGCTTGAACGGTCAAGTTTGCGTAACCCGGAGCGATTAGTGGCTGAGGCCACGTTGATGGGAATGGTTCCTGGTCAGGGAACTGACTTCACTGCCGTGGATCCAATGACAATGGCGCTCGTTCTTGTGTCTACTGGCGGAGTAAATCCGAAAATCCTTGTGATTTCTCATGACCCATTTGAAAACTATGGTGCCGTGAAAGCCACAGTTGGGGATCGCCCATGACAACTCGGCGACCAACCCCAACTCGCACGAGAACCAAAGTGCAGTCTTCGCGTTCTACCCAAAGCCGAGTATCGGCCAAGCCTGGCTCCAAAAAGTCAAAGTCTAAAAAGGGTGCAAGAGCTTCTACACCACGGTCAACTTCCGCGTCACGTCAACAACGGAGTTCCCGCCGTCGGGTGGCCAACAAAAAGTCAGACTCGAGTAGTCAGCATCACGATCGGATTTGGAATGTTGGTTCAACTCGCCGTCGCTTTCGTTGGATGGCCGGAGTTGCACTTGCGCTGTTGGTTTCGTTGATGGGTAAGAGCGCATACATTCAAGTGGCCCATGGAAGCGGACTCCAAGCTGATGGTGTTGCTCAACGAGAATCAACAACAAAAATTCAGGCCGCTCGTGGGACTATATTCGATCGAGATGGAAATGAGATGGCTGTCACGCTCCCGGCCTTATCTCTCTACGCTGATCCGCGCGCCGTCATTGATCCTGCTGCGACGGCGCATTTACTCGGGCAGATGCTCGGGTTTGATGCTTCGGCCGAAACGGAATTGGCACAGAAATTAGCGAAGAAGGCAACTTCCTTTGTGTACGTGCAACGATTTGTCGATCAGGATGTGGCAGACGCCATTTTGTCTTTGAATCTGGCGGGGGTCAACGGCATCTCTGAGCCCCAGAGGATTCAAGTCGCAGGCGGACTCGCAACGAACATCATTGGTCGTACCGATCCCTTCGGAGTCGGTTCAACTGGACTCG
>SYDZ01000169.1 GCA_005801025.1 Actinomycetota bacterium | reverse complement strand
GATCGTCCACTAGCTCGCTTATTGACTTTGAGATCATTCAATGAGATAACGGGGACTGGAGATCCGTCAACAATTTGTTCATTGGCCCGCGAATAACAGTCGTCGAAGGTCACGCCGTCAATGTCCGTGAGAATTTCAATGCGTAATGGTGCTTCACCCATTCGGATAATTTGATCGGGATCTTCAAACAATTCAGGAACTAGATCTGGCGTGTCGAATCCAAATTCACGGAGGCAAGAGACAATCCGCTCGGCGTTGGCACGATTTCGCGCGACCCACACGTCCATGTCTGCGGTGGCACGTGGGTATCCATGAATCGCAACAGCGAAGCCCCCAATGAGGAGATACTCAACGTGGTGTGCGTTGAGTAATTTCAAGAACTCGGAGAAGTCTTGAGGAAACTCGATCTGTTCCATAGTTCATCCTGCGTAGTTCAAAAACGTGTTGAAGACGAGCCTGAACGGTCTGGGTTGACCAGAATGCCCTGTCTTGCTGGGCAGCCTCAATGTGAGATCCCGAAATTTGGATCGTCTTATTTATCACATTTCTATTCTAACCCTCACGGGCAGGCTGCGAAGTCAAAACTTCATTCTGTGGTCACGCCCCACTAGCCTTACCGATGATGACGCAAGGTGTGGTGGCGAATTTCGCACCACATTTCGCACCATCCCCCGCCTTCGTAGCTCAGTGGATAGAGCAACGGTTTCCTAAACCGCAGGTCGTAGGTCCGATTCCTACCGAAGGCACCAGTTGAACTAACTGCATTACAGCCCACAGCCAAACGATGTCTTTGGGTGTTTTCGGGGCCGCCGACTACGCTCACAGTGTGGCTCAGCGCAGTACCGTTCTCGTCGTCGATTTTGGGGCCCAATACGCGCAACTGATCGCTCGCCGAGTCCGCGAACACCACGTCTATTCCGAAATCGTGCCGCACACGATCACGGCTTCTGAAGTTGCCGCCAAAAATCCGACGGCGATCATCTTGTCCGGCGGCCCCAAGAGCGTGCACATTGACGGTGCACCCCGCCTTGATCCAGCAGTCTACGACTCCGGCGTCCCGATTCTCGGTATCTGTTACGGCGCTCAGTTGATTGCACATCAACTCGGGGGTGAGGTGGCCCGCGGCACGCGTGGCGAATATGGACGCACGCCGATGACTCGCATCACCGACTCCAAAAGCACATTGCTCACGACCGATATCCCCGCCGAGCAAGACGTATGGATGAGTCACTTCGACGCGATTTCGCAAGTGCCCGTCGGCTTTATCGCAACTGCCAGTACCTCTCATGCGCCGATTGCTGTTGTGGAAAATGCCGAGCGTCGTATCTGGGGTGTGCAATATCATCCCGAAGTCGTCCACACGCCCCATGGTGCTGGAGTCCTAAAACACTTCTTGCATACTTTGGCGAATTGCGAACCGTCGTGGACGATGGGCTCGGTAATTGAAGAGCAAATCGCTTTGGTGCGTGCCCAAGTCGGCAATCAGCGAGTTATTTGCGGTTTATCGGGTGGCGTTGATTCGGCGGTTGCGGCCGCTCTCGTGCACCGTGCGATCGGTTCACAACTGACCTGCGTGTACGTTGATACTGGACTGATGCGCAAGGGTGAAAGTGATCAAGTCGTGGAAACCTTCAAGCGCAATATGGGCATTGAACTCATTCACGTTGATTCAGGTGCCAAGTTCTTTGATGGACTCAAGGGCACAACCGAACCCGAAGCGAAGCGCAAAATTATCGGTGAATTATTCGTGCGGGTGTTTGAACAACACACGGGCGGAGTCACGGATGCCCAATTCTTAGTGCAGGGCACCTTGTATCCAGACGTCATCGAAAGCGGTGGCAGCGAGGGTACGGCTGCAGTGATCAAGAGCCATCACAATGTGGGTGGTCTGCCCGAGGACATGACCCTGAAATTGATTGAACCTCTGCGTACACTTTTCAAAGATGAAGTGCGCCGTCTCGGAAGCGAGTTGGGTCTACCTGACGAGATTGTTTGGCGCCAACCATTTCCCGGTCCTGGGTTGGGCGTGCGGATCATTGGCGAGGTGACCCCCGAAAAAGTGGCAATTTTGCAAGAAGCCGATGCCATCGTTCGCGAGGAAGTGCGTTTGGCTGGGCTGGAACGCGAGATTTGGCAGGCTTTTGCGGTACTGCCCGATATCCGCTCTGTGGGTGTTCAGGGCGACGAGCGGTCTTACGCTTATCCGATCATTATTCGGGCTGTGACCAGCGATGATGCGATGACCGCTGACTGGGCACGGCTGCCTTATGACCTTCTTGAGCGGATGTCAAGCCGGATCATTAATGAGGTTGACGGGGTGAATCGGGTGGCCTATGACATCACCTCCAAGCCACCTGGGACCATTGAGTGGGAATAGCCCGACCGCAACACAATCGTAATATTTGGTAGCCTGCACAGATGATGTTTAAGCCCTCCATCAAATCACCGTTGCGTCATTTACTCATCGGTTTTCTGGTCTGCACCCTGCTTTTGGGTGGGGCGGGCAGCAGTCTCGTGGCGAGTCCTGCCGGCGCCGGCTCAGTGGATGACGCCAAGCGTAAGGTCGGTCAAATCGCCGATCAACTTGAGGCGGCGGAGGAAGAGGTTGACCGACTCTCTGAAGAGTTAGCGATCGCTGTTGAGAATAAAAGGCAACTTGAGGTTGAAATTGTCAGCACCGAAGTTGAAATCGCAGCCAAGCAAACCGAACTTGGTGGCGTGCAAGGTCAAATGTCAGACCTGGCGATTGAAGCATTTGTCGGCGGCGGACGCGGTGGAAGCATTTCTGGATTGTTGGCTCCTGGTGGGGGCCCAAACGAATCCGTGCAACGTCAATATTTGACGGAAATTGCGTTGAATGTTGGTTTAGCGAGTTCTGATCAACTCGATGCTCTGATTACTGATCTCGACGATCTTCAGGGTCGTTTGGAAAGAGATCGCGCAGAAGCTGAAGATCTCGCCGCACGAATCACCCAAGATGAAGTGACGACGCAAAATGAGATTGACAAGTTGTTCGCTCTCAGTGCCAAAGCTGAAAGAGAACTTGGTCAAGCACTATCGGCTGAGCGCGCCCGACGAGCCGCAGCCGCGGCAGCAGCAGCCCGTGAGGAAGCGGAGCGGATTACCGGCGGTCGTGGTGACGGTGGTGGCGGATCCAATCCTGAGCCCTTTGATCCCGACTCAGTGCCACCGAGCAGTTCGCGTGGCGCTATTGCCGTGGCAGCTGCCAAAAGTCAGGTTGGTGTTCGCTACATCAAATATATGTCGCGTGAAGGAGTGGGCTTTGACTGTTCAGGATTGACCGCATGGGCGTGGGAACAAGCTGGTGTCTCGATTCCACACCAATCGCGTCAGCAGTTCAACACCACCGCTCGTGTCCCGATCGCGTACATTGAGCCAGGTGACCTGATCTATTTCTACTCCCCGATCACTCATGTCGGCATCTACATCGGTGGCGGGATGATGGTTGATGCACCGGGTCCAGGGCGCTTCGTGCGGTACGCAGCAGTGACCTTTAGCAAAGTTGTGGGCGTTTCTCGCCCTGGCTGAGAAGCTATTTTCTGGCGCAGACTACGGTCAAGTGGAGTGAATATTCAAATGGGGATTGTTGATGGCGCCTGAAGTCAACCATGTGCAAGGTATTGACGTTGCCAAGGTGTCTGGGTGGTTAGCCGACAATGTCGCTGGTGCTCGAGCACCCTTCAGTTTTCAACTCATCGCCGGTGGGCGATCCAATCTTACATTTCTTGTCACTGACGACAGCGGTATTCGTTACGTGTTGCGCCGACCACCACTTGGTCATGTTTTGGCCACAGCCCACGATATGGCTCGTGAACATCGGATTATTTCCGCCGTCGGTCAAACTAATGTGCCAGTGCCCGCCACGCTCGGCCTGTGCACCGACGTGAGCGTTAATGGCGCACCGTTTTATGTCATGAATTTTGTAGACGGAGTAGTTCTTGACAACGCCGAGAAAGCAGAATTGCTCGACAAATCTTTACGCCGCTCAGCGTCATTCAATCTCATTGATGTTCTCTGCGAACTTCATGATGTCAATATTGATGCAGTAGGTCTCGGCAATCTCGCCAAGCACGAGGGATACATTGAGCGACAAATTAAGCGGTGGAGTACCCAATGGGAAAACTCGAAGACTCGCGAGTTGCCTGAAATAGATGAGGTCGTTCGGTTACTTTCAACGAAAGTTCCGCAACAACAAGATGTTTGCATTGCCCACGGTGACTTTCGTTTCGGCAATGTTCTCACCGATGTGGTGACTGGTCGTATCGCCGCGGTGTTGGATTGGGAGTTATGTACCTTGGGTGATCCACTCGCTGACCTGGGGTATATCGGCGTCTATTGGAGCGACGGCCCAGCGAGTGCGTTGCGCGCCAACGACCCGACACCGGCAGGAGGTTTCACGACTTACCGCGAATTAGTTGAG
>SYDZ01000168.1 GCA_005801025.1 Actinomycetota bacterium | reverse complement strand
TCACGGCCTGCAACTGTATTTTGCATCCGGCAACGGCGAGTGGAGCGAAGGTCGTTTTGATGTACAAGTGGGATGCGGGTCGTGCTCTCGAACTCATTGAGCGTGAGCGGGTGACAAACTTCTCTGGTGTGCCAACAATGAGTCGTGAAATGTTGTTACATCCCGACTGGTCAAAGCGCGATACCTCATCGCTCATCGGGATGGGTGGCGGTGGGGCGGCTCTGCAGCCTGACCTCGTGCATAAGATTGCTGGAGCTTTGAAGGGTGGTCAGCCCTCAACTGGTTACGGTATGACCGAAACTCACGGAATCATCACTGCCAACTCGGCGCGTTGGTTTATTGCCAAGCCTGAATCATGTGGACCATTAGTGCCAACACTTGAAGGCAAACTGGTCGATGAAGATGGCAATGATTTACCACGTGACCCCAACACAGTTGGCGTTCTGTGCGTGCGTGGTTCGGTCGTCATTAAGGGTTATCTCAATCGTGCTGAGGCCACCGCCGATAGCATTCGAGACGGCTGGTTGAATACTGGAGACATTGCGCGAATTGATGAAGATGGTTTTGTCTATATCGTGGATCGTGCCAAAGACATGGTGATTCGCGGTGGTGAAAATGTGTACTGCAGCGAAGTTGAAACGGCGATTTATAATCACGACGCAATTGCCGAGGCTTGTGTATTCGGCATTCCCGATGAACGACTCGGCGAAGTAGTGGCCGCGGTCATTGTGTTACGTCCTGGACGTTCAATGAGTGATGTCGAACTGCGAGATTTCTTGGCCGGCAAGATTGCTAGTTTTAAGATCCCAGCAAAGATTTGGTTCCGTGATGAACCGATTCCTCGTAATGCCAGCGGCAAGTTTCTCAAGCGTGAACTCCGTAAGGAATTTACTGGTGAATAGGTTTTACTTGTGGGTGGCGATGACTCACTCGCCGTTATTTACGATTCCACAGACATCTGTGGTGTAAGCATCAAGGACTTCTAGTGCTTTGATGAGTTCTGGGTTGAACAATTGGCCGAACATCGTTGAGAAGGCCTCGGGATCATTTTCATCCAACTTTGTCATCTCCTCAAGCAACGGGGTAAACACCTCAATCGCCTGTTGTAATTCAGCGGTAGGTGCTATTTTCGCTAAGTCCTTCAGAAGGTTAAGCGAGTCCAACATTTCCTGCGGACTTGAAGCGTCGCCCGAAGTTTCGTTGTTCAACCCCGTAATTTTGGCGCAAAATGCTTCGTCGGTGAGTCGCGTCCCACCATTTCCACCCATGGCATCACCTCCGCACGAAATGACGACGGCTGAAAGTGCCAAGGTTGCAAGTAAAAGACGAAAGGAAGTTTTGCGCATGACGTCAGGCTAAAGAATAGCGGACAAAAGAGCAAGTTTCAGTTGGCGGTGTTCTAGTGTTTAACCCTTGTGACTATGAAACCAAACGCCGCCTTCTCCATCGCCCTTGACTGTCAACTAGATAATGTTCCAGGTACTCTTGGGCGCTTATGCGCGGCAATCGGAGAATCTGGTGGAAATATCGGCGCGCTTGATGGATTTGATGTTCGCGGTCCAGTTCTGCGCCGAAGTTTGGTAGTTCTGTGTCGTGACGAAGAGCATCAAGTTCGCATTGTTGAAGCCGTCCGCAAACTCTCGGGGGTCACACTCCTTGATTGGTGGGACCGTACCTTCAAGATGCACGAGGCCGGCAAGATTGAAGTTCTCTCAACTGTTCCCGTCAATGACCGTGATGATTTGTCAATGGCCTACACCCCAGGCGTGGCTCGGATATGCACCGCGATCGAAAAAGATCCTGGCTTGTCACACAATTACACCATTCGTAAAAACTCAGTAGCGATTGTGAGTAATGGCACCGCTGTCTTGGGCTTAGGCGATATTGGTCCCGAAGGTGCGATGCCCGTGATGGAAGGCAAGGCCTTGCTGTTTAAAGAGTTCGGTGGCATTGATGGTTTTCCGATCTGCATTAATGCGCGAACCGCCGATGAAGTCGTTGACTTTGTTCAGCGAATTGCCCCAACTTTTGGTGGTATCAACCTGGAAGACATCAAGGCGCCAGAATGTTTTGAGATTGAGGAACGTTTGCGTGCCAGTCTTGATATTCCCGTTTTTCATGATGATCAACACGGCACGGCCGTGGTCACCTTGGCGGCGTTATGGAACTCGCTGAAGATCACGGGCAAGAAGATGGAAGATCTCACGGTTGTTATTGCGGGAGTGGGTGCTGCTGGTGTGGCGATTGGGAAGATTTTGTTGAATGCTGGAGTGGGCGATGTTATCGGTTGTGACCGTATTGGTGCTATCTACTCAGGTCGAAGTGAGATGAACTCGGCTAAAGAATGGTTTGCTAATAACACCAACCGTTCGCGTCGCATGGGCACAATCAGCGACATGATGAAAGGCTCAGACGTCTTTGTTGGCGTGAGTGGACCTGAGCTGATTACGGCCGCTGATGTTCGCTCAATGGCCAAAAGTCCGATTGTCTTTGCGATGGCTAACCCCAATCCCGAAATCCGTCCCGAGCAATGTGATGGTCTGGCGGCTGTGATGGCGACTGGTCGTAGTGACTATCCGAATCAAATCAACAATGTTTTGGCATTCCCTGGAATCTTCAGAGGTGCTCTAGATGCTCACGCTACTGATATCACCGAAGGAATGAAGTTGGCTGCTGCTATTGCGATTGCTGAATCAGTCTCTGCTGCAGACCTCAAGCCAGAGTTCGTCGTTCCATCAGTGTTTGATCGCACCATTGTTGAGCGGGTCGCTCCGGCCGTTGCTGCTGCTGCGATTAAAGACGGGGTCATTCGCCAACGCTGAGTAAAACAATCTTGCAGCCAGCCGAAGGCGCTGCCTCAATACTCAAGAATTTTTCTCATTCTTACAAACTGCTTTGCTACGATAAAGGGATGAAGACTACTCAGGTTGTCTCAGCGCTTGTCTTTTCGTCCATTGTGTCGGTTTGGCCTTCTCCCGCAGTTGCGGGCGAGGCGTGCGCTCCCTTGGAACCTGAAACCTGCACCTTGAGCGAGTTGGCTACGCACCTTGGCATTCGGTTTGGTTCGACACTCGAGGACTTTGAGATCGCCGATGCAGGCTATGTGGAGATTCTGAGTCGCGAGTTCAACGCGGTCACGCCCGAGAATTCCCTCAAGATGTACGCCACGCAGGCGGCTCAGGGAGTCTGGAGTTTTGCTGCGTCCGATGCAGTGGTGGCCCACGCGGAAAGCGAAGGACTTGATATCCGCGGGCACACTCTCGTTTGGTCACAAAATTCCTACACGCCCGCTTGGGTGCAGGCCATTTCCGATCCGGACGAGCTCTGGACGGTCACGGCAGGTCAGATCACTGAGGTGATGACGCGATATGCGGGTCGCGTCAAGCGTTGGGACGTCGTTAATGAGCCGTTGGAGACGCTCGGAACTGTTCTGTCATCGAGCATCTTTTGGTCGATGGGCGACGATTGGATCAAGCGAGCCTTTGACCTGGCACATTCGATTGATCCACAGGCTGAATTGTGGATCAACGAGTACGGAACCGATTGGGTGAACGGCAAACATGAGGCCTATTTGGAGTTGGTGAAGAATCTTGTGGATGCTGGAACTCCGATCGACGGAGTTGGAATCCAAACGCATCGCTTGCCAGGTCTTGCGATTGATCAAGACCTTTTCGAAGAACAACTCCGAGATTTCACGAAGTTGGGGCTAGAAGTAGCAGTCACTGAACTTGATGTACCCGTGTCCCCGAGTGACTCAGATGCACTTGCGTGGCAAGCGACCGAGTACGGCAAGGTGGTGGCAGCGTGTCTGGCTGTCGCAGGCTGTACTGAGATCACCGTGTGGGGCCTGTCGGATCGCGCTACATGGCTTGACAGTTTGGGAACCTTTGTCGTGCCGACCCGCCCCCTGCTGTTTGACAACGATTTGCAACCCAAGGTGGCGTACACCGCAGTTCGTGAGGCAATGTCAAATGCGATTCGCTCCCGTGAGCTTCCGGTTACTGGTGGGCCAGACGTAAGGATCTTGTCAGTTGGCCTGCTGGTGACCTTGGTCGGTTTGTTGTTGCTTGTTCCAAAGCGGGTAACGGCGCAAACCCATTGTTGGGCGCGTCAAG